>DASZPW010000201.1:0-19304 GCA_035550155.1 Chitinophagaceae bacterium
AAAAGAATTTTGCCATGGCCCGTAATACAAAAAACAAGAGATGCTAATACCGTTATAGGTAGTCGCAAGTCACCGGGATTTCCTATGCACATGCGAATGTATGGCCTCGGTGTGTTTATGACAGATTATGCGGGCAAGCAAGTATTCTGGCATACCGGCGGCGCTTTCGGCATGGTGACCAATGTTTGTTTTGTACCTGAAGAAAATTTGGGCATCACTATTTTAACCAACAACGATAATCAAAGTTTTTTTGAAGCATTGCGTTACCAGATCCTTGATGCATACCTCGGAGTACCATATACTGACCGCAGCAAATACCAGATGGGATTTTTTGTTCAGGGTAAAAAAGAAACCGATGATGAAGTGGCCTCTATGAAAAAAAGAGTGGATCAGCATCTGCAACCCGAAATCAAATTAGAAGACTATACTGGTGATTATTACAATACACTCTATGGAAAAATAACTATCGCAAAAAGCAACAACATGCTCATTTGCCATTTTGAACATCATCCCGATCTGATCGGGTACATGGAATACATGGGTAATAATGAATTCCGGACGACCTATTCAAATATTGGTTATGGTGTTTACCCTGCCAAATTCTCAGTCAAAGATGGCAAGCCATGGGGTGTAGAAATAAAAGCAAACGATTTTGTGGAATACGATTCGTATCTGTTCGTCAAAGATCCTTTTGGTATGGTAATAAGGTGATCGCAGAAAATACGACCACATTAAGATCTGTTGCCGGCAGATCTCTGTTGCTCTTTCGCCCACGCATCTTTTAACGTAACCGTACGGTTGAAGATGAATTTTCCATTGGCTGAATCTTTATCAAGGCAATAATATCCTTTTCTTAAGAACTGGAATCGGTCTTCCAATTTTGCGGAAAGTAAAGATGGCTCGGCATATCCTTTCACTATTTTAAGAGAATGTTCATTGATGTAATCTTTGAAATCTCCTTCTTCGCTGGCAGGATCTTCTACTTTAAATAAACGATCATATTCCCGCACTTCCACTTCCACCGCATCTTTGGCACTCACCCAATGCAAAGTTCCTTTTACATGAATGCCGGATGTATCATGGCCACTGCGGCTCTCCGGTAAATATGTACAATGCAATTCGGTTATTTTTCCATCCGCATCTTTGATCACTTCATCACACTTTATTATATAGGCGCTCTTCAAACGAACCATTTGTCCCGGCGCTAACCGGAAAAATTTCTTCGGCGGGTTTTCCATAAAATCATCCCGCTCGATATATAATTCTTTGCCAAAAGGAATTTCTCTTGTTCCAGCTGATTCATCTTCCGGGTTGTTTTCGCTTTTTAACAACTCACGATTCACGTCTGACGTCTTACCACTATAATTAGTAATTACAACTTTGATTGGGTCAAACACCACCATTCTTCTCAACGCAATTTTATTCAAATGTTCTCTTACACAAAATTCCAACAGTCCCACATCCACCAGGTTTTCTCTTTTGGCCACTCCTATCCTGTCGCAAAAATCACGAATACTTTCCGGTGTGTATCCTCTCCTTCTCAATCCGCTGATGGTTGGCATTCGTGGATCATCCCAACCCGTTACATAATTTTCTTCTACCAGTTGCAGCAATTTTCTTTTGCTCGTCACCGTATAATTGATATTGCGTCGTGCAAATTCATATTGGTGTGACGGATATATCTCCAGCTTTTCGATCAGCCAATCATACAATTCACGATGCGGAACAAATTCCAAGGTACAAATGGAATGGGTGACATTTTCTATCGAATCACTTTGTCCATGTGCCATGTCATACATCGGGTAAATGCACCACTTGTCGCCGGTGCGATGATGATGTGCATGTTTAATACGATACAACACAGGGTCACGCATCAGCATATTAGGATTTGCCATATCAACCTTTGCTCTCAAAGTCCGGCTGCCATCAGCAAACTCGCCATTCTTCATTCGCTCGAACAAAGAAAGATTTTCTTCCACACTGCGATCCCGGAATGGGCTATTCTTTCCCGGCTCGGTCGGAGTTCCCTTCATGGCCGCAATTTCATCGCTGCTGCTATCATCCACATATGCCAATCCCTTTTTTATCAGCGTTACTGCATGATCATATAACTGGTCGAAATAATCCGAAGCATACCGTTCATTCTTCCATTCAAAGCCGAGCCAGCGAACATCTTCTTTTATGCTTTCCACATATTCTGTTTCTTCCGTCACAGGATTAGTATCGTCAAACCGAAGATTGGTATAGCCGGGAAATTTTTGAGTTAATCCGAAGTTCAGGCAAATGCTGCTGGCATGGCCGATATGCAAATAACCATTCGGCTCGGGCGGAAAGCGGGTGACAATGCTTTTATACTTGCCGTTTTTCAGATCTGATTCTATGATCTCCTCCAAAAAATTGTGTGAAGCTTCTTCTATTGACATAAGTGTGCAAAGATAAGAATTTGCAGGGCAGCATGATGCCTGCCATGGAAGAGTTAATGACACATAATTCCTAAAAACAAATCACATATCCCTTCATAATTTGATATACAAAATGATATTTGGAGAAACCAGATAAATATGACTAAAGTTCGCTACGACCAACTGGTGTCTGACAACCATATAAAACTGATCAGCAGAAAAAGAAATGACCGAAAGCCAGTATTTTTCTTATCTGAAATTGTAATCTATCACCTTCAGTGGATTTCCGGCACGGCTTGTATCAATATGCCATGAATAGCCCACATTTACGATCTCATAAACAAAACCTGCGGTAAGGTCATCGCCATCATAACCAACAATTTTTTTCTCGATTACAATTTTATGGCCGGGATCAGGAATGTCCCTGATCTGTATGGGAGCAAATGTGGAATCGTAAAGAATATTACTTGCCGTTGTATCAAAGACATAAACGCTTCCTTTTTTGATAAAAACAGAAAAATTAATAATGTGGTTGTCATTTGAAAAATCCTGGTCCGTGTACAGTTGGAAACGGATCGTTCTGCCATTGTCAGAAGGAGCAGGATACCCGCTTATTCCATCTTTTTTGCAGGACGCAATAGCAATACATAAGGTTAAAGACAGGCAAATTTTGAAGAAATTATTTTTCATACATATAGTCTTACGGGCTGGTAAACGGCAAATTATTTTAGAAAGTTGCCTGTAATGCCAGTTCGTATAGCTGATATTGAAGAGTGGTCTGAAACACAGATGAAAGGATTTTGAAAACCACACAGCTTAGTTGTCCCGGCTTTTATCTGAAATAAATAACGAAGGAATACAAAAGAGTGAATTAAATCGCTCAACAAAAAGGGCTGCCTTTGAAAAGACAGCCCATAAAAACTACTATGAGATACTAAACACGTAGATTTATTGTGCCCACCATAATGGTGTGCCGCCGGTATCAGGTCCGCCAAGGGTTGAAACAGCTGCAGCAACGCCATTAGGATTTGTACTTAATTCATCAGCCGGGAAATTGATGCGCTGAACAAATGCAGTGGTTGATATTTTTCCACCGCTCTTATTCAATACTACGGGGAATAATTTCGGATAACCGGTTCTTCTGAATTCGGACCATGCCTCTTCTCCATCCGGATAGATTGCCAGCCATTTTTGAGTGATGACTCTTTCCAGTTTTTTATCAGGAGAATCACTATCGTTCCATGCTATGGTGATAGTGCTTAAATAAGGCGAACCTGTTGTTACATCATTTTGTCCAGCAGTGACTGCCTTCGGATCAATATACTGTTGTTCAGTATGCGTATTATCTGTGATGTAGGAAGAAGCATCCAAACCATATTGACCAAACGAAGTAGCGATACCCGTTTCATAATCAGTTTGAGCATTTCCGGCGCCGGCCCAGCCTTTCAATGCTGCTTCTGCTTTCAGGAACCATGCTTCAGCCGCCACCATGATCTGCATTCTATTGGGAAAATCAACAGGCAGAGAATAGCCTCCATACCTGCCAATATCATCAATGTTAATTCCATTGCGAATGCCGATGTATTGTCCTGCTACGGCCCCGTCAGTTGCTTTTAAAATATATTTTGAAACTCTTGGATCATTGTATCCGTTCAGATAACAAGCTATCGGTGCGCCGGTGTTGATGTCGCCCCAACTTTTACTGATAGAATTAATTGGATGCTGATTGGTGCCAATATCTACAAACGCATTATCATCATTAGTGGTCAGCAAACCGCCGGGATTGGATAATGAAGCCTCTCCTTCTGTTTTTGCTTTGGTTGGATCGGCTTTTGAAATACGCAATGCTAAACGCAGGCGAAGCGTGTTGGCGAATTTGAGCCATTTTTCAAAACTACCGCCATAAACCAGGTCAAATTTGCTGAAGGTTTCCGGTTCTCCGTTTTGCACCATAGTGGTCAACACATTGATCGCAGAATCCAAATCTGTAAAGAATGCATAGTAGGCGTCTTTTTGCGAATCATACGTAACACTTCCATCAGAATTTGATTTACCATAATGCGTATAGATGATCGGTCCGTAAATATCACTTACACGATGCATGGCTTCTACCCTAATGATCTTGGCCCATGCATGAAAAGAAGCATATTTTGGATCAGTGGTAGCATCTAATACATTTTGCGTAGCCTTCATCACATTGTTATACGCATAATCCCAGGGATAGAAATTCCATCCATCCATCAGGAAATAATTCGTGTTATTAGTATTGCTGTTAAAAGGATCAGCAGACATCATATATCCTGAATATACATCCCCGATCAGGTTTTGCTGCAGCTGGTAAATCCAGTTGGTATTACTCATGATGTATAACTGCGCCTGTTGCATCGGCTCCCCGAGATTCTGGTAATCTACTGCGATCTGTTTATCGCTGAGGCCGGTGGAATTTGTGTTGTAATCTTTGAAACTCTTGGTGCAACTGCCCAGCAATATTAAAATGGCAGCGATGCAAAAATTTGAGAGCGATTTATTTATCCTGGTCATAATTAATTTTTTTAAAAGTTTATATTAAAAACCAACTTTTACTGATACACCCATGCTCCTAGTAGAGGGGGGGCTAAACGTTTCTATTCCCTGCAAACCATTGTTGGTGGCCATTGAGATCTCAGGATCGAACGGCGCTTTTTTGGTAACGAAGAAAAGATTTCTGCCAATCAATGATACCGTAAGATTTTTGACCCATTTAGCCGTAACAGGTATATTATAACCAATTGATAATTCTCTCAACCGGATATTGGTGGCATCATACATATAATATTCACCAATTCCTGCCAGGCCACCTACTGCCTGGTAGAATGTTTTTGGATCGATGCTGGATACTTTGCTTCCATCTTCATGCACCGCATTGATCATGACTCCGCCGGCATCACGGGCATCACCGGTTGCTTTGCTGTCTCCCAGGGCATCTAATACTGCGTTGGTCATGCTCATCACTTTTCCGCCAAAGCGTCCATCAAACAAGAAGTCAACAGTGAAATGTTTAACAGTAACCGTGTTGCTCCATCCCAATGTGAATTTTGGATTTGGATTGCCGAGTTTTTTCAGGCTTTGATCTCCCACAGTTCCGTTAGGATCAGTTCCTCTTTCGGGGGCGCCGTTATTATCAACAACGATCGCACCGTTTGCATCTCTTTTGAAAAAGTGTCCATAAATATCACCCCATGAACCACCCTCCTGGATATACGAAGCATAGAGCAGATTACCGATACCTGTCAATGTGAAATAATCCTGGCTTACTCCGAGGCCGGCATCTGCAATCTTCACTACTCTATTTTTATTTGTTGCATAGTTGATCGTTGTGGTCCAGCTGAGTGTTTTATTTTTTACAGGAGTAGCGAAGATGGAAAGTTCCACGCCATTGTTTTTAATATTTCCTGAATTCAAATACCAGGTGCTGAGGTTTCCGGTGCTTCCACCCGTTACAGGAATTTCAATGTACTGGCGGAAATTATTATTGATATAATATGTGAAATCGAGTCCTAACCTGTCATTAAGAAACCGCCATTCTGTTCCTGCTTCGAAAGAGCGGTTGTCTTCGGGTTTCAGGTAAGTGCCGGGTTTTGGTCCCTTTGTATTGGCGACAGATCCATTCTGATTATCTATTGTATAAGCGATAGGATTGGTAGAATAGATGGGAACGTCATTTCCAACTTTGGCATACGATACTCTCACTTTGCTGAAAGTAATTGCCTGCGGCATTTTAAACATATCGCTTAACACACCGGTAAGGCCAGCTGAATAATAGAAATAACCTTTTTTCTCAACAGGTGTGTATGCAAAAGTGGAAGACCAATCATTGCGGCCGGTAAGGTCAAGAAACAAATAATCTTTCCAATTCAATTGTGCGGTAGCAAACACTGCCTGCACTTGCTTATGCTGATTCATTTCACTGACAGTAATTGCTGCGGGTAAAATGTTGGCAACAGTGAACACATTTGCAAAACGTAATCCATCACCGCTGTT
This sequence comes from Chitinophagaceae bacterium, assembly GCA_035550155.1. GTDB lineage: Bacteria > Bacteroidota > Bacteroidia > Chitinophagales > Chitinophagaceae > UTBCD1. The sequence continues at coordinate 6,423 of DASZPW010000201.1, forward strand.
TTTAGTGCCGAAATTGGTCTGGGATAATTTCCCGTCATTGATGCTGGAGCCTAATGTAGCCTGCAATCTCAGGTCATTGGATAATTTTTTATTAGCACTCAGGATCAGGTCACCGTACAACTGAGTGTTGATGGCTCTCAAAAATGTATAACCGCCATTATTTGCCGTCAGCACTATAGAAGTAGTAGCAAAACTGTTGATGTTAATATCATTGACAGATTTATCAATATTCCCTCTTGCCTGAATGTTTAGCCAGTCATTGATCTTATACTTCAATGAAAAATTAGTGTACAGACGGTCAATTATATTATTGCTGTTATTTCGGTTCAACAGCCAGTATGGATTTTGTTCGACTTCCGTGCCGGTAAATTTTCCGGGATATATCTGTGAACTATCATAATTCGCATCCCACCAGTTTTGAACGTTGGTATTACGAACACTGGAAAAAACTTCGAAATTATTCTTATACTGATCAAAATTCAATCCTCTCGGGAATTCATATAAACCAGAAATCGGATTATCATACAAACCGCTTACGGGACGATTGTAAGCATTCTCATGAATGTACAATGCATTCAGATCTGCTTTCAAACGGCCATTGAGAAAATCTGTGGTCTGATGAAAATTGATGTTATGCTTTTTCAGGCTTGAAGTAGGAATGATGCCTTTATTATCCGTAAAAGAATACGAAAAATAGGTTTGAGATTTATCAGTGCCCCCATTTAATGAAACAGAACTGAAAGAAGTAACTCCTGTTTGAAAAAACGGTGAAACATGATTCGGTGCATTCACAGTTCCTCCCCAACTGTCCCTGCTGCCGGGATCTCCTGCAGAGGGTGAAGTAGTTTGACCGTATTTGAATTGCAGCGGTTGTTCATAAAGAGGATTATCGAAAGTGAGGTCGGAAGATAAATTTACTTTAGTGCTACCAGCTTTACCTTTTTTGGTTGTAATTAAAATAACTCCGTTAGCAGCCTGGCTTCCATACAAAGCTGCAGCAGAAGCTCCTTTCAACACGGTGATGTCCTGAATGTCTTCAGGATTAAGATTAGAAATTCCATCACCACCATCGATACCGACAAAACCCAATGCCTGCCCCCACTCATCACCAGGTTGAGCCGGGTTATAGTTATTCATCGGGACACCATCAATAACATACAACGGTTGATTTTCCCTGGTAGATTTATTTCCTCTTATCACCACTCTTACAGAACCGCCGATACCCGAACTGCTGCGGGTGATATTTACACCTGCCACTCTCCCGGTGAGATTGTTTATAAGATTGGCATCTTTTACATTATTAAGCGCCGAATTATCTACTGTTTGCACTGAGTAAGTCAAAGATTTTTTTTGCCGGCTGATACCAAGAGCAGTCACTACCACTTCATTCAATTGTTTGGAAGATTCTGCCATCGTTACATCAATATTATCACTGCTGCCAATCACCACTTCCTGTGATTCATACCCGATAGATGTAAAAACCAAAACGTCTCCTTTATTTGCTGAGATGCTGAATATCCCCTCGTTGTTGGTGGTCGTACCGGTTGTTTTTCCTTTTACGGACACTGAAACATTTTCAACGGGATTCCCGTCCTTATCGGTTACTTTTCCCGTGATAGTATTAGCGGGTGATTCAACAGTATTACCTGAAGTTGGTTCAATAGTGATCATGTTGGAAAAACTTAACTCCTGGGAGCCGGAGGAAGTTTTATCCGTGTCTTTGGCCGATAAGATCACAAAGGTGTTGGCATTTACTTTTTTGTAAGTAAGGCCGGTGTTCTTTAAAATTTTTTCAAGCAGCGCTTCTACATTTTCGCTCAGGTCATTCACTTTGTTTACTACTTTTTCTCCCAAATGGCTTGAAAACATAAAGTACACACCTTTGGTTTTGTTCAGGTTTTTCAGAACGTTAACAAGCTTATCACTCCTGGTATCCGTTTGCGGATAGCCATCGTCTGAACTTTTGTGTTTTACCTTTTGGGGAACAAATGTGTAACTGTTTTGGGCACTGGCCCATCCTGCGCTGGTGCATAGCAAAGCAGCTATAACCATTAATTGCAGCAGCGTTTTTGATTTACATGTTCTCATATAAGCATCGTTTAGTGAGTTACTGATTATTGATTGTCGGAAGAGATCGTAATAGAATCTCCGTTTCGAATAACTTTCAATTCCTGGGTAGCATCAAGTGCCTGTAGCAGGACATCCAGGTTATCATTCGGCATTATGCCGGTGATAGTCTGGTTAGCCAGATTGTTTCCATCGATGTTGACATCCACTCCATAATGTTCTTTAATGATCTTTGCGATCTCTGTTACAGTTGTGTTATCAAAATCAAGTTTATTATCCATCCAGGCCATATAGTCCGGTTTGGATACTGTTTTCTTTTCGATCTTTTCATTGCTGAACTCTACCATATCTCCCGGTTTCATGAGGATCTCAGCTTCTCCGGAACGGTGAATTTTTACACTGCCTTCTTTTAAAATAATGCTGCTCATCCCGTTCTTGTTGGTCACATTAAAGGAGGTTCCGGTTACTTCAATATCAAAAGCGTCAGTATGAACGATGAACTTATCGTGTGTCGGAGTCTTCTTTACATGGAAGAATGCTTCACCCCGTATCCACACTTCTCTGGTTTTTCCTTCATGCCATCCTTTTTCGTAAGTGACAGTACTGTTAGCATTCAGGAATACTTCAGTTCCGTCAGGAAGTTTATCTTTTTTTATCTGCCCGTACTGAGTAGCTAACCGGGACTTTGAATTTGGGTTAAAGAAAACAGTCACACCAATTGCGATCAATAACACAGCTACCGCAGCAGCAGCATACCATATTCTTCTTTTTTTAATAGAAATAATTTTTGCAGGCTGAGAGTTATTGATCGTAAGCCGAAGTTTTGCTTCTGCTTCTTTGATCTGTTCGCTGCTAACGGGTGTATCTTGAAAACGAATAAGATTTAAAATGGCTACAGCATGGTTTACCATTTCTTGTTTATCCGGGTGAGCAGCGATCCATTGTTCCCAATCTGCATAGTTTGCTGCATCAGTCCGATTGAACCATGAAACAAAACTTTCATCGCTGATCAACTCTTCCGGATTGTTGTATGTTTCTCTCATAAAAGCATTAGTGTTATATTTATATGTGTCAAGAATTAAACTTTTGTAATCATTTATTTAAAAAAATTTAATCTTGCAGTAGAAAACCAACTAAAAATCTCCCGCTTACGAAGCCTTTTTGTGGTTCTATTCCTGGTTAAATGAGATTGAAAATCAATTCGTCCCCTTTGATAATGTGCAACATTTATGGCCTTAAATGAGAATGAACAAGATATCTTACTGTGGCGTCAATTTAAGGACGGCGATGAAGAGGCATTTGCATGTCTTTTCCGAAATTATTATAGCGACCTGTTCAACTATGGTTGTAAGATCACCAAAGATCACGCCCTGGTAGAAGATTGCATCCAGGATCTTTTTGCGGATATCTGGCGCACTCACGGTAAGGCTGAGATCAATTCTTTAAAAGCATATTTTTTACGGGCATTCAAATTCAAACTATTAAAAGCATTAAGCAAATCAGACAAGAGGAACAATATTGCAGGCAGGCTACATGAAGAATTTGAGATCAGCTATGAAAATATTTTGATACATGACCAGGACAATGAAGCGATGAAACAAAAAGTGTTTAATGCGCTCAATGAATTATCGCCCCGTCAAAGAGAGATCATTTATTTAAAATTCCATCAAAATCTCAGCTACGACGAGATCAGCGAGATCATGCACATCAATTACCAGGCGGCTCGAAATCTCATTTATCAATCTATCAAAATGCTGAAAAAAATAATTGCTGTATCGTTGTTCCTGTTGAGCCTTTCAGCTTCTTATGAATTGCTCATCCGGTGACAAAAAATGGCAACGTCATTTGTCGGATATCCGGCAACAATTCACCTGAAATAATAAATAAGAAATTTCAGTTGTCAATCTCTGCATCAAAAAAACCAAGGCCCGCAAGAATGTTTGCCGGGTCGGCATAATTCAATAAGGTGTTTTTAATGATGCCTGATAATTCTTCCCGGCTGGTGCAAAATGATGCTTTGATCAGTGATAGTTTATAGGAATTGATCTTGAAGAATGCCAATCGGGCTATCTGAGCAGTATGCTCATCCATGTACTGAAACTCTTCGGCAATATGTGCCTGGTCGTTGTAATGTGGCTTGTTCATACAGACGGATATTGGTTTTAACCGATATTGGATAGCAATTTAACGATCTGAAGACAATAAAATTGCTTCTATACATTTTCCTACTTAAATGTAAGAAATATCAACATTGCCAAATATCTGAAAAATAAGATATTACAATGTTTTCTTTGAATTTAAACAAAGAAAATATTTCTACGCTTTCCTCTCAATTTTTAAGGGTAAGATGCTTTGATGAATACCTATTGAGTAAAAATCTTCTTAAAAAATTTTATCACTAAACCTATATCGGTGCTCTACGTTAAATACGTGTATCCTTTATTTCAAAATATTTATCATGAAAAGAAAAATTGCTTTTAAAACGCTTGTCTTGTTTTCAGGAATATTATTCACAAGACCATCAATTATATTTTCCCAAAGTGATGCAGCTGTGAAAAATTGGATCGATTCCGGCCAATATGTTTTTGTAGCACAACAGGCGATCCCTATGTACGGCAGAACAATATTCCTTACTTCGGAATATCATCTGATAGTCTCGGCAGATTCGCTCATTGCATACCTGCCTTATTATGGCAAAGCGTACAGGGCCCCTTTGGATCCTTCGGAAGGAGGAATTAAGTTCGTTTCCCTGAAATTTGATCACTCCGTTTCTAAAGCCAGGAAAAATGGCTGGGATATAACTATGACAACAAAAGATCTGTCTGACAATTACCGGCTCTCACTTGAAATTTCATCGGGCGGAAGAGGAACCTTGCAGGTAAACAATACGTTCCGGCAACCTATCACCTTTATAGGCTATTTAAAAGAAAAACCAAAACCCAACAAAGCGTTTTAAATTTTTCTTTTCTTCAACTTTCACATTTCCGCAGCAGAAATGTCATTATCTTTTAAAAGTGAAAAAAGCAGGTACGATACTATGCTGCATGCTGGCTATTTCGGCGCTGGTGCATGCACAAAATATGGATGGTATTTGGAAAGGCACTCTTTCCATGCAGGGATGTTTTTCACAAAATAATATTGAATTGCAGATTCACCTCAACGGTTCTTCCGCCAGTGGTGATTCCTACCATTACCAGGACATTAATACGTACGTCAAGAAAAAATTTACCGGCAGGTATGATCCCACAACAAAAAAGATCATGATACAGGAAACCATTGTCACTACGTACCACATTCCTGTTCGCTGCGTGATCTGTATCAAAAAATTTGAATTACACTACAGCAAAACCGGTAACACGGAATCATTGAGTGGCGCATGGTCCGGCAATGTGATGAACAGCCTGACAGATTGTGCCGGTGGTTCCATTGTATTAACAAGAGTGGCTGAGTCTGCTTTTAAAGAAGTGCCTGAAATAAAAGTGGACACCGGAACCATTCGCCTCGATTTTTACGACAATGGCATTGTAGATGGTGATTCGATCACAGTTCTGCTAAACAAAAAAATAGTCGTCACGCACCAGTTACTCAGCGCCAAACCTGTGACGATGTATGTGAAGATCGATCCGGAAAATACATTCCAGGAAGTAGAAATGGTAGCAGAGAATCTCGGAAGTATTCCACCCAACACAGCATTGCTCATTATCACAGCCGGCAAAAAAAGATATCGCTTATACCTTACCTCAACAGAAACAAAAAACGCTATGCTCCGCTTTGTATATGACCCCGATGCGCCGGAAAGCGTTGAAGATTATTAATTGCATTCTTTTTAAAAAGTTTGCGGCCATTAACTTCTTGGCGCATATCCTTTTTTAAAATCAATGGAGTTGTTTATATTAAAGAAGCATGTTGCTGTAGCATACCTATATTTTATTTTTTCCAGGCAACTCAATTCGATCTTCCATCGTTTCTTTTTTTGATAAACATTCCGGCCTTACTTTTTAAATAACTAAATGTGAAAACGATTGTATTAATTGTGTGCCTTGCAAGTATTTGTTTTTTATTCACCATTTCATGTAGTAAAGGGAGCAATTTAGGTGGAAACAATACTACTCCAGGCGGTTCAGGTGCCCTTGAATGCGGCACAATTCCAAAATCTTTTTCTGCTGATGTAAATCCCATCGTCCAGTCATTTTGCAATGCTTCCGGTTGTCATGCAACAGGCAGCAACAATGGCCCCGGTCCGCTTACAAACTACACGCAGGTTTTTAATGCAAGAGCCTCCATACGTCCGGCGATTGCATCCGGACTGATGCCACAAGGAAGTTCTCTCACAACCGCTCAAAAAAATTCGTTTCTCTGCTGGATAGATAGCGGTGCTCCTAATGACTAGCATTTGCTATGTGTTGTAAAAAATAGCCGGCGTTCTCACCGGCTATTTGTTTTACCGGAAATTTACTTTGAATAATTCCATATTAAAACTGTTCCCGGGTTTTGAATTCATGAATCTCCCTGGCTGTCCTCTTTTGACTCCAACACTACTTTTCACAACTTCACTATATTTGTGTCATAACAATAGTCTATGGCCAAACAATTCGAAGATTTTGATGCGAACCTGGCAGGCGAAGAAGGAAAGACAGAAGAAACCAGAGGCAGTTGGTTCCGAAGAATAAAAAAAGGGATCAGCACCAAAACCTCTGAAAAAAAAGAAACACCTGAAGGATTGTGGACCAAATGCCCGGAGTGTAATTATATCTGCACCGTTTCAGAATTGAGGGAGAATTTATTTGTTTGTCCCAAATGCGGTTATCACCATAGGATCAACAGCGGTGAATATTATGAAATACTTTTCGACGACAACTTGTTCATAGAACTCTTCGACAATATCCGCAGCAAGGATTTTCTCGGCTTCACCGATCTGAAACCCTATCAAAAAAGATTGGAAGAGATCTGGAATAAAACGGATCTTAAAGATTCCATGCGGGTGGCAGTTGGAAAACTCAGCGGAAATAATATTGTGATCGCCTGTATGGATTTCGAATTCATTGGTGGCTCATTAGGAAGTGTAATGGGAGAAAAATTTTCAAGAGCAGTGGATTATTGCATTCAGCATAAATTTCCATTTTTGGTCATCAGCAAGAGCGGTGGGGCCCGGATGATGGAAAGCGCTTTTTCATTAATGCAATTGGCAAAAACCAGCGGCAAACTGTCTCAACTCAGCGATGCAAAAATCCCCTATATCTCCTTATTAACCGATCCGACCTTCGGCGGCATTTCCGCTTCTTTCGGAATGTTGGGCGATCTGAATATTGCCGAGCCCGGAGCGCTGATCGGCTTTGCCGGACCAAGAGTGATCAAAGAAACTATTAAAAAAGATCTGCCGGAAGGTTTTCAACGAAGTGAATTCATCCTCGAACATGGCTTCCTGGATTTCATTGTTCCCAGGAAAGAATTAAAAGAAAAAATGGCATCGGTACTGACTCTTTTCAAACACTGACCCAATAAAGATAAATTACAAAATAAGAGGTCAACTTACCTCTTATTTTTTTACTAATGGCAGAGCTCAAAAACAGATCGGCATATTTTGAATACCTCATCGACAGTAAATATGAGGCAGGCATGATGTTGCTCGGAACAGAAGTAAAATCTCTCCGGGAAGGAAAAGCCAGTTTTGTGGACAGCTATTGCATGATTCATAAAGGTGAAGTATGGTTGAAAAATCTGCACATCGCTGAATATTCTCACGGTTCTGCCAACAATCACGATCCGCTTCGTGACAGAAAATTATTGTTACAAAAAAGAGAGATCCGCAAAATAGAAGCTAAGCTGAAAGAAAAAGGATATACACTTATTCCCCTGCGTATTTTTTTCAATGAAAAGAACCTCGCTAAGATCGAGATCGGACTGGCAAAAGGAAAAAAATTACATGACAAAAGAGAAAGCATACGCCAAAAAGAAATGGAAAGAGAAATGAAGCGTCACCTGAAATAATCACGGCAGATCATTCGTTTACATCTCACAGGCTGCCCGGATGAACACCAAAAGAATTCTGAACACACCATTGACATAAGCAAGAGATTAAATTTGCATTAATGAAGACATTGCTTTGTGGTATATTATTCTCTGTAACTGTTTCTTCTTATTCTCAATCGGTATTTGGGTATTGGTATGGTTTTGCCAATGTGAAAACAAGCGCCTCAGCTAATAATTATCTTATTGAATTAATATTGAATCCTGAAAAAGGTTATGTTAAAGGAATCCTGAATTACTATTTTAAAAATACTTACCGAAGTATCCAGGTCAAAGGAAATTACAGTCCTGCATCAAGGCAATTAAGCCTGTATGAAATTCCAATTCCCTATCACGGATCGCTGGAAGGTATGGAAGTGTTTTGCATCATGAACCTGGAAGCAACATTGCGTGTCGCCAAAGCCGGATCAAACCTGGTTGGCGCTTTTGTCAGTCTGCCCGAATACAAATACACCTGCGCCGATATAACCTTCAACCTGAAATTAAATGCAGATATAAGTAAACAAGATTCTGTTTTGAAAGCTATAAGTGAGTACAAAGAAACTTACCAGGTTTGGACACCAACTTTTACAGATACTGCTGTTGCAGTAAACATCATTCAGCGAAAAGTGGTGAACTATGTCATTGAAAAAGAATTTTCAGAACGGGAGAATGTGATCGCCAATGAAATTGAAGTAGCATCTGATTCTTTAAAAGTTGATTTTTATGATAACGGCGAAGTGGATGGAGATTCCGTTTCGGTTTTTTTCAATAATAAACTGATCGCATTTCACCAGATGCTCAGCACCCGATCGGTTCATTTTGATATAGTACTGGACTCTGCTAAAGAGACCAATGAACTGGCCATGTTTGCTGATAATCTTGGTTCCATTCCACCTAATACCGCATTAATGATCATTGATGATGGAAAAAAAAGATACGAAGTCCGGTTGTCCAGCAATCTTGAAAAAAATGCCCTGGTACGTATCAAACGAAAAAAAGACGTAACTACATCGAAACATTAAATTCAGATCCAAATTACCTTTTGCTATTCTTTCCCCACCTGTGGACAATTTTAACGAATTTCTTTCAGCGCTACGACTGATATTTACCAAACCCATTCGCCACCATGGAAACAAACAAAGAATTATCGGCCCTGTTTCATCTCATCGACGATCCTGATGAAGAAGTATTTGATGCGGTCTCTCAAAAGATTGTTGATTATGGCAAACCTGTCATTCCCAACCTGGAAAACCTCTGGGAAACCACCCCTGATCATGACGTGCAGTTACGAATTGAATTGCTCATTCATAAACTTCATTACCGTGACTTGTCAGAAGAATTTCGCCAGTGGAGTATTGCAGGCCATCATGACCTGATGCATGGCGCTTTACTGACCAGCAAATTCCAGTACCCGGACCTTTCCACCACGGCCACCATGCAGGAAGTAGAAAAGGTGCGGCGCAATATCTGGCTGGAATTAAATAATTATCTCACCCCGCTGGAGCAGATCAATATTGTCACCAGTATATTATATAGCTATTATGGATTGAAAGGAAATGAAACCAATTACCAGGAGCCGAATGATTTTATGATCAATAAAGTGCTGGAAGCAAAACGAGGCAACCAGATCAGCAATGGCATTTTTTACCTCGCATTATGTGAATTACTCGACATACCTGTGAAGGCAATCAACATTCCGAAACAATTTGTGTTAGCATATTTCAAACCCGGTTATTCTGATGAAAATCTTCCCAACCCGATCAATAAAATTGAATTTTTCATTGATTCCACATCGGGACAGGTATTCACCCACCAGGATGTAGAAAATTATTTTAAACGCATTGCAGTCCCGCCCGTTGGCTCTTATTTTAAGCCATTAAATAATAAAAAAATCGTTCAGCAATTGTTGGAAGAATTCAGTAAATGTTTTGATACTGAAAAAGAAAGTTATAAAAAATCGGAACTCATCGAACTTAGCCGCCTTCTCGATTAATCTTCCATTCCTGTTTTCCTGTATTCCGTAACTTTGCAAAAAAAATTATGAAAGCAAACATCGGAATTGCAGATAAGAACAAAGCCACAGTGGCCACTATTCTGAATGAATTGCTGGCCGATGAGCATGTGTTGTACATTAAAACAAGAAATTATCACTGGAACTATGAAGGCGATAATTTCATGGAGATGCACAAATTTTACGAAGGGCAATACAAAGAACTGGAAGAGATGGTAGATGAAGTAGCAGAACGTATAAGGGCTTTGGGCCATTATGCAGAAGGACGAATGAAAGATTATTTGCGGCTCACCCGCCTGCAGGAACAGGATTATACAGCCGATCAGACAGAACAGTTAAGAAACCTCCTGGCTGATCATGAAAGCATTATTATCAATATCAGGAAAGTAGCTGACAAAATAGACAGCATGTATAAAGATGCCGGCTCTTCTGATTTCGTGAATGGACTGATGAAACAACACGAAAAGATGGCCTGGATGATTCGGAGTTACCTTAAATAACCAGTATCAAAGTGTCAAGGTCCATCCATCACGATAATTTCTTTTGACGAACTGATTGGCTTCGTCAAAATTGGTGATCGTCATATTTTTTGCATCCCACAATAATTTTTTGCGGCCAAGGTATTTGTCATCCCATCCTTTTCCGCTAGGATTTCTCATCATGTAGCTGCGAATGGCAAGGTTGCCCATTAAAATACTTTCAGCAAATGGCCCGGCATATTCAAACGGTGAACTCGTCTCTCCTTTTCCATAACCGGCGATGCAAGCATTGACCCATTGAATATAATGTCCCTCCGGCACTCTTTTAATTGTTTCAGGAGGCATTGTTTTTTCGGTCATCAGTTTTGTTGGTAGCAATCTCGGGTTGGCACCATAGCAATCAAGCAACAATTTTCCTTTATCACCAATGAATAATAAGCCGCCATCCCAGTTGCCAAATGGTTCGCCGGGTAATAATTCATCTGGACGTTCGGGCAGCAATCCGCCATCATACCAGGAAACTTTGATATTTCCTTTGCCGTCTGTTCTTGGATAATTCAAATGAATAATGGAAGAAGGAGGGCAACTATCAGGATTCATTGTATCATCCCACATGGCTCTCCAGATAGTAGCGATACTGCACTCCACTTCATTGGGATAATCGATCGGCAAACAACGAAATGCCGGATCCATAATATGACATGCCATATCACCTAAAGCACCTGTTCCAAAAGCCCACCATCCTCTCCAGTTGAATGGTAAATACGCTGGATTATAATCGATCATTTTTGCAGGCCCGATCCACAGATCCCAATCCAATTCTTTGGGAATATCAAATTGGCCGGTAGGTGTAGGAATTCCCTGCGGCCACACCGGTCGGTTTGTCCAGCATTGCACGGCACTCACATCTCCTATCATTCCTGCATCAATGATCTCTTTAGCTTTTCGAACACCATCACCGGAACCACCCTGGTTCCCCATTTGAGTGATCACTTTATATTTTTTTGCAGCCTGCGCTAAAATTCTTGCTTCATAAATATCATGCGTCAATGGTTTTTGAGTGTACACATGTTTGCCCAATTGCATCGCAGCCAGCGTTGCTACTGCATGACAGTTATCGGGAGTGGAAATAGAACAGGCATCAATGTTGTTTTTTTCTTTTTCCAGCATGACCCGGAAGTCTTTGTAATATTTCGCATTGGGAAATTTCTGGCGTGATTTTACAGTTTGCCGGTCATCCACATCACAAAGCGCTACAATATTTGCATTCGGGCTTTTTGAAAAATTATTAATATCGTCCGCTCCTTTTCCCCCTGCGCCGATGGCAGCGATATTCAGTTTATCACTTGGTGCAATGAATCCCCGGCCCAATACATTCCTGGGTACAATAAAAAAACTTCCGCCGACAATAGCGGCATTACGTACAAATTTGCGGCGGCTGATGTTGCTGCTTTTTTTCTTATGGCTCATGTGATCAAATTTGCTTCAAGTTAAATGTAACTGCTTTAATCATCAAAAAATTTATTGAACCAAAACAGGATTGCACATGTATCTTTAGCTTATATAAAAAAAATCGGCAATGAATATTACCTGGGATGATTTTGAAAAAGTGGACATCCGCTGCGGAACGATCATTGATGTGAAAGATTTTCCCAAAGCCCAAAAGCCGGCTTTTCAATTATGGATCGACTTTGGCACATTGGGCCAAAAGAGATCGTCTGCTCAGATCACGGTGCATTACAAAAAAGAAGATCTGCTGAACCGCCAGGTGATCGCCGTAGTGAATTTTCCGCCCAAACAGATCGCTGACTTCATCAGTGAATGCCTGGTGCTGGGCATATATGATGAAAACAAAAACGTAATTTTATTGCAACCTGAAAGATCAGTAAGCAATGGCTTAAAGATCGGATGAAGATGAGCGAAACCTACACTACATATTATCAATCCCCGGTAGGAATGCTGAAGATCGTCGGCACGGAGAATTATATCGCTGAAGTATCTTTTCATGATAAAACTGCAAAAACAACAGGAAAGAAGAAACATTTACCGACAATGCTCATACAATGCGTGGAACAATTGATCCAATATTTTAATGGAGAAAGAAGGCAATTTGAGTTGCCGATCCATCAGCCCGGGACTCCATTTCAGCAGGGCGTATGGAATGAACTGATGGCGATCCCGTATGCAAAAACCATCAGCTACCTAGAGCTTGCCCGTAGAACCGGTGACACCAAAGCTACAAGAGCAGTTGCCAATGCTAACGGAAAAAATAATGTTGCAATTATTGTTCCCTGCCATCGTGTGATAGGCTCGAAC
>DASZPW010000202.1:0-12790 GCA_035550155.1 Chitinophagaceae bacterium
AAAGGCAAGTAAAAATGAAACTCGTTCCTCCCATACTTACCAATGGTAGTGTTACTCCTGTTACCGGAAATAAATTCACCGTTACTGCCATATTTATTATTGCCTGTATCGCTAAAGTGAAACTAAGCCCCAATGCCAGGAATGCTCCGAATGCATAAGGACATCTTTTGAAAATGCGGATGCAACGGTATAGGAAAACGAGATAAATAAATAAAATAAATGCTCCGCCTAAAAATCCATACTCTTCAATGATGATGGCAAAAATGAAATCATTATAAGCCTGCGGTAAATAATCTCTTGTAGTGCTGTTGCCGGGTCCTACACCAAAAATTCCTCCTTTGGCAATTGCGATCTTCGCCTGGTCTACCTGGTATGAATCATCATTGTCAGCTTCTTTGGTATCATAAATAAAACTTTCTACCCTCCCGATCCATGTATCTACTCTGCCGAATAATCCTGCAGAAGTTTTCTTTGTAATACTTGTTTCATCACTTTCTGATTTATGGCGAATCACTGCTGCCATGATCAACATTGCTACCGGTATCAATGCAATTCCAACAGTCGCAAGAATATGTTTTACACGGGCACGACCGATGAATAATAATAGCAAACAACTGGCGCCAAGTAATAATGCTGTAGAAAGATTCGCAGGAGCGATCAGCAAACAAGTAATTCCTACGGGAATCATTATCGGAAGAAATCCTTTTTTAAAATCCTTGATCACATCCTGTCTTTTACTGATCAATCTTGCCAGGTACATGAATAAAGCCAACTTGGCAAGATCGGATGTTTGCATCGTCATATTAATAAATGGCAAACGGATCCACCTGCTGCCTTCATTCATGCGAACCCCAAAGAATAACGTATAGAACAGTAGTGGTATAGAGAGAATAAATAAGATCTGCGCCACTTTTGAATAGAATGTATAATTGATGCGATGCGCAAAATAGATCACCAATATTCCAAAAATGATAAACCCGATCTGTTTGAATAGATAGATCTCTGTATTTCCTTTATAATTTTTATACGCCAGTGAACCGGTAGCGCTATAAACCGCCAAAAGCGAAACAAGTGTGAGTAATACCACCAATGCCCAGATCACTTTATCACCTTTGGTATGTTGGTGCAAATTCTGACGCCAATCTTTCAAAAGTGTTTTTTGATTATTTCCAATGTTGGCTGAAACTTCCATTTTTTATAATTCCTTCACTGCTTTTTTAAATTGGTTTCCCCTGTCTTCATAATTTTTAAACAGATCAAAGCTGGCGCAGGCAGGGCTTAATAATACTGCGTCACCTTTGTTTGCAAAATGAAAGGCAGCATGTACGGCTTCTATGGCGCTGCCCGTGTTTACAATAGGGCTTATAAATTTTCCAAATGCTTCATGAATTTTTCTATTGTCCACTCCGAGACAAATGATCGCTTTCACTTTTTCTTTCACTAAATCATTGATCAATGAATAATCATTCCCTTTATCAACACCGCCGAGTATAAGGATGGTTGGCTTCGTCATACTTTCCAATGCATACCAGGTTGAATTCACGTTGGTGGCTTTGCTGTCATTAATGAATTCTACTCCACGAACTGTTGATACGTATTCCATCCGGTGTTCGAGGCTTTGAAAATTCTGAACCGCTTCACGGATCTTTTCTTTCCGGATATCCACAGTAGCAGCCGCAAGGCTGGCCGCCATGGTATTGTATTGATTATGCTTTCCTCTCAATGCAAAATCAAATACACTCATCATCTTATAATCACTTCCTGTCCTGATGTACATATCTCCATCTTTAATAAATGCTCCGTGAGCTAGTTCTTTTCTCATACTAATTGGCAATGGTTTAGAATGAATATTGAATCGTCCTATATATTTCATAGTTACTTCATCATCCTCGCAGTAAATGAAATAATCATTTTCCTGCTGGTTCATTGTTATCCGGAATTTGCTCCGGATATAATTCTCGAAATTGTACTCGTAACGATCCAGGTGATCTTCAGTGATGTTTGTCAACACGGCAACATCCGGCCTGAATGTTTTGATATCATCCAACTGGAAACTGCTGATCTCTGCTACATACAATTCTTTCAGATCGACAGCCACCTGCCGGGCAAATGAAAACCCGATATTGCCTACCATTGCACAATCCAAACCTGCTGTTTTGCAGATATGATAGGTCAATGCCGTCGTAGTTGTTTTTCCATTACTGCCGGTGATAGCAATGATCTTACTATTTCCTTTGAACCGATACGCCAACTCAATCTCACTGATGATCTCAATTCCCTTTGCCCTGATCTTTTTCACCATTTCATTTTTTTCCGGAATACCGGGGCTTTTCATCACTTCATCTGCCCGAAGAATTTTTTCTTCGTTGTGGCTTCCTTCTTCAAAGTCAATTCCTGCCTGTTGCAGTTCGTTACGGTAATTTTCTTTCAAAGAGCCTGAATCGGAAACGAATACTTCATATCCTTTTTGTTTTGCCAGCAACGCAGCGCCGACACCGCTTTCGCCGCCGCCCAATATGACCATTCGTTTACCCATACTTCATTCGATGTACGGAGGTTTGGTTCTTCACAAGCATTAGTTTTTCAACTGCACCACAATATGGTCTGGATCTTGAATCCGGTTTTTCAAAAAATTGGATCGGCGGTTTTTCATTAATATCTTCTGATATCGAACCGTCCTGAAAAATTCTTATTCATTATCTCAACTTCAACGTCACAATACTTGCCAACACACAGAGCACCGATACGATCCAGAATCTTGTCACGATTTTCGCTTCATGCAATCCCACTTTCTGGTAATGATGATGCAACGGGCTCATCAAAAAGATCCTTTTTCCTGTTCCGTATTTTCTCTTTGTGTATTTGAAATAACCGACCTGCAACATCACACTGATATTTTCTACCAGGAAGACTCCGCAAAAGATCGGGATCAATAATTCTTTGTGCACAATGATGGCCAGCGCTGCGATGATGCCACCCAATGTCAAACTGCCTGTATCTCCCATAAACACTTGCGCCGGGTACGAATTGTACCAGAGAAATCCGATACAAGCACCGATCATCGCAGCAATAAAAATGGACAACTCATCCAGGTCTGGTATGTACATGATGTTGAGATAATCGGCAAAAAAGAAATTACCACTGGAGTAAGCAAAAATGCCCAAACACACTCCTATCAACGCCGATGTTCCCGATGCCAGTCCATCCAATCCATCCGTGATGTTAGCGCCATTGGAAACTGCTGTAATGATGAATATCACGATCAATATGTAAAGAACCCATGTATAATCTCTCAAACCCGACGGCAACAATTTTGAATAATTGAACTCATGATTTTTTACAAAAGGAATTGTTGTGACCGGAGTTTTTGTTTCAACAAAATATTTTGTTCTTCCATTCACCTGCTTCGCAATAACTGTTGTATCAGTTGCTGCAGGTGTTCCGATGAACTCTCTCCATATTTTCACATTGCTGTTGAAATAAAGAGTAGCTCCAACTATTATTCCTAATCCTATTTGTCCAAGTATTTTGAATTTACCTGCCAACCCATGCTTATCACTCTTTGTATATTTTTCTCCCTTCTGTTGTGCAATTCTCTTCGCCCTTAATTTCAAATAATCATCTATGAAACCAATTGTACCCAGCCAAATCGTACTCACTACCATCAAACGTATATACGCCTTATTGAGATTCGCCAGTAACAAAGTCGGAACCAATATGGCGAGGATAATAATGATCCCACCCATCGTTGGCGTTCCTTTTTTCTTTTCTTCCCCTGCCAGACCAAGATCCCGAACATCTTCACCTACCAGTTTTCTTTTCAGGATGCGGATCAGCTTTTTTCCATAGATCATTGTAATGATCAATGATAAAAGCATCGCCAACAAAACTCTGAACGTGACAAACTCAAACAAACCACTACCGGGAAATTTGTGTCCCTGTTCGTTCAACCAATGAAACAAGTGATACAGCATTGCTGGTTGTTGGTTTGTTGTTTGTTACTCTGTTTTTACTTTTCCAATTCTTCAAATGATTCTCTCACTACTTCTTTATCATCAAAATGATTTCTTACTCCTTTTATCTCCTGGTATTTTTCATGTCCTTTTCCTGCTATCAGTATTATATCTTCCGGTTTCGCTAAACTGATCCCGGTTTTGATCGCTTCTTTTCTGTCTACAATCGAGATATACTTTCTTCTTGCTGCAGCCCCCACTCCTGCTTCCATATCTTTAATGATCTGCGCTGGGTCTTCACTTCTCGGGTTATCACTGGTAAAGATCACTTTGTCACTATGCTCGCAGGCCACTTCTGCCATTACCGGTCTTTTTGTTTTATCCCTGTCACCACCGCAACCAACTACCGTTATCACTTGCTCAAAACCTTTTCTTAATTTTTTTATAGTAGCCAGCACATTCAGCAAGGCATCAGGTGTATGAGCATAATCCACGATCGCCATGATCTTTTCTTTTGCCGATACGATGTAATCAAATCTTCCTTCGGCTCCTGTCAACACACTCAAACATCTCAGTATTTCCTGTTTTTCTTCTTTCAAACAAATCGCTGCTCCGAAAACAGCCAGCAGGTTATAGGCATTGAATTCTCCGATCAACCTGAAATGCACTTCCTGGTCATTAATATTCATCACCAACCCTGTGAGATTATTTTCCAGGATCTTTCCTTTGAATTCTGCCAGCGTTCTCAGGCTGTAGAAATACTTTTTGGCATTTGTATTCTGTAGCATCACCGCTCCTCTTTTATCATCCGCATTGCTGATGGCAAATGCATCAGAAGGCAATGAATCAAAAAAAGATTTTTTTACCCTGATATATTCATCAAAAGTTTGATGATAATCGAGGTGATCATGAGTGATGTTGCTGAAAATGCCTCCGGCAAACTTCAATCCTGTGATACGATGCTGGTGTATCGCATGTGAACTTGCTTCCATGAACACATGAGAACAACCTTCATCCCGCATTTGCTTCAACAAACTGTTCATGCTGATAGCATCCGGAGTCGTGTGTGTGGCCGTAACAATGTTATCTCCGATCCGGTTTTCCACCGTACTCAGCAATCCGCATGTATATCCCAACGATGTAAAGAGCTTATATAATAATGTTGCTATTGTCGTTTTTCCATTGGTGCCCGTCACTCCCACTATTTTCATTTTCTCCGAAGGAGAACCAAAAAAATTATGAGCGATAGTACCAGCTGCAGCAGCGCTGTTCTCTACTTCTACATAAGTAATTCCATCTTTTACTGATGATGGAATTATTTCACACACTACAACTGCTGCTCCTGAATCAATCGCTTTTTCAATGAACTGGTGGCCATCTACAGCTGTTCCTTTCACTGCAATGAATACCGATCCGCTTTTCACTTTTCTCGAATCAATCTGCACATCACTCACATTTACATCCCTGTTTCCAACGACCGACCGAATACTCACTTTATATAATAGATCCTGCAACTTCATATCAGCTTAACTGCAGGTACACTGTCAATCCTTTTGTAACCGCAGCTCCTGCAGAAAGTGATTGACCCATAACTTTCCCTTTTCCATTCGGAACAACTTTCAATCCCATATTTTCCAAAAGAAACAATGCATCTTTCAATCCCATGCCTTTTACGTCCGGCATTGTTTGTTGTTTTACTTCATTTGGTTTTACGATCGGCTCAAAATTTTTTGCATACACATCAGCCCATTTATTTTGCAACGATGAATCTGTATAGCTAATATTAAGTTGCTTAAACACATTCCTGATATCATTGGCATTACCCGCATAGAAATAATTGGAGCTATCTTTCACAGCAGCATATAAAGAAGAATTCTTTTTGTCAACATACATGGCGTAAAGACGGGTGGCAATATCTTTGAAAACAGGAGCCGCCAATTGACCACCAAAATGCATATAGGCATGAGGTTTTGTGCGGATCACCACAATGCAGCTGTATTGCGGATTATCTGCAGGAAAGTATCCGACAAATGTTGCCTGATAAACACCATCGCCATATTTCAATTTTCCATCTGCGACATGAGCTGTTCCGGTTTTGCCGGCTACCTGGAAAGGCATGTCTTTAAATACAGGCCTGCCTGTTCCTACTTTCACTACATCTTCCATACATTCTTTTGCTGAACGAATCACAGAAGGAGAACAGAAATTATCGGTGAGTACCACTGGTTGATTTTGTTTCAGCACCACGCCATTGCTTTGCACACTATTTACGAGATAAGGTTTCATCATTTTGCCATCATTCGCCACGGCATTATATAATGTCAAGGTTTGTAATGGGCTTACTTCAACAGCATAGCCAAAAAACATGGTGACCAGGTCTTTCAAACTTCCACCCTGTCCCAACTTTGCCATGCGAGGTTTATCTTCACCTATCAAATCAATTCCAGTAACAGTGTCGAGGCGGAAACGATGTAAATATTCTTTGAACTTTTCCGGCTGGTTTGCAAAAGTTTTAAATCCAACTTTGCTCATACCAATGTTAGAGCTATGAGCAAAACATTCTTCTACGGTCAAAACTGGTTTAGGTGCTCTTTCTGCATCGGTCACATCACGTACCCCAACAAAAGCTTTTCCGGTGCTACCAACATCTACAAGATCATTGACAGTTGTTTTTCCTTCGCTCAATACACTTAATAAAGTAGCGAGTTTGAAAGTGGAACCTGGCTCAGTGGTGAGCATCGCATAATTATAATCTTCATCATAAGATCCATCAGGCCGGCGACCGAGATTTGCCATTGCTTTTATTTTCCCGGTTTTTGTTTCCATCACAATGCAGGTACCATAGCGGGATTCGCTCTTATCCATCATGTTCTTCAATGAAGTTTCGGCGATATCCTGGATGTTTACATCCAGTGTAGTAATGATGTCTTTTCCATTTTCAGGATCTATTTCATAACCATCCACCGGAACTGCTACGCCGCCGGTGATGTAGCGCACCAAACGTTTTCCTTTTTGTCCTTTTAATAAAGAGTCATACGTTCTTTCCAGCCCGATGTTTTGTGCATTTTCCCGGTAAAGACCGATGGTTCTTTTTGCCATCATCATGTAGGGGTTCTTGCGGAATGATCTTACTTCTGTGATCACACCGCTTTTATTTCTCCCCAGTTTTACCAATGGAAAATCACGGAATACTTTGTATTGTTCAAAACTTAATTTCTTTTTAAGGGGATAATAACGATCCTTGTCTTTGTAAGCTGCCAATAATTCTTTCTTGTATTGAGCTGCGGATTTATCATTAAAGAAATCGGATAATGATTTTGAAAAAGCATCAATATTTTCTTTGAATACTTTTCCATTCTTCTCCCGCAGGCCATCTGCCATGAAGTCGATATAAATATTGAATTGGGGAAGCGAAGTGCTGAGCATCTGGCCATCTTCGCTATAGATTGTTCCTCTTTCTGCATCCACCGGAATAAAACGCTGATGCATGCTGTCGCCCATACTCCGCCAATAACTTCCCTGGAACCGCTGAATGTAGAAAGCACGGCCAAGTACCAGGCAGCTTAATGCGACAATACCCAAAAAACTCAGGTAAACCCGCCACAATATGTCACGCCTAACTTCCAACGACGTTTTGTTTTTAGTTGTTGTTATGTCCTGAATTCCGAAGAGATCTTGTTAGTTGTCGTTCCGTTCTTGTTTGTTCGTCGTTCCGTTGTTATCGATCAAATCCTGAGATCATCCTATGTTTAATACTGTTCTTTTTTTATTGCAAAGAATCTGAAAGGATCACCGGAGATACTACCAATTCCTTTAACCCCAGCGGCGCTACTGCCTTTGCCAATTCACTTTCCTGGCTGCGAAACATCACCTCGCTTTTCACCGTCTTATATTCGTATTGCAATTCTTTCACTTCCTTCCCTGTTTTATTGATAGCTCGTATCATTTTATCTGCATAATGTCCATTATAGATATAAATGACAGCGAGCAAAGCGAGGAACAAAAAGAAGGGTATCTGTTTTACGATGGAATGGTAGTTCAGCCATTTTTTCCATCCGAAGGAAACTGGTTCCTGTTTCAGATCCTGTGCGATTTGGTTTTGTTGTTCCTGCATAAAAAAACAAACTGGTTTGGTTTTTCATTCCTGGATTAAGTGCCACGATCCAGATACGTGGCACTTTTATCCAGGGTTCATTTCAATGGATATAGATTTTCAAGATTTATACCCTTACGATTACTGTCAAAAAGAACTTTTAAATATTTTTCAGACCATCATTACTTTTTCTGCGATCCTGAGCTTCGCACTTCTTGCTCTTGGATTTTTTCGCAACTCCTCTTCCGATGCTGTTATTGGTTTTTTGGTAATAATTTTTAATTCATTCACAGGTTCATCGTTAATAAAAGGATTCCGCTCCGTTTCATCGAATGTTCCATGACGGAAAAAATTTTTCACCAACCTGTCTTCAAGAGAATGAAATGTGATCACAGCGATCCTGCCACCGGGCTTTAAAAGTGCCGGGGCCTGTAGAAGCATTTCCCGTAACGCACCTAATTCATCATTCACTTCGATACGCAATGCCTGGAACACCTGGGCGAAGTACTTATCCGGATTTCCTTTTACAATACTGCGGAGTACATTTTGAAATTCATCAGTCGTTTTAATCGGCCTCGATTGACGAATCTGCACAATGGTTTTAGCCAGGGTTTTCGAATTGGTCACTTCTCCATACTGTTCAAACAACTTATGAAGCCGTTGTTCACTATAGGTATTGACCACATAAGCAGCTTTCATTGCCTGTTGTTGATCCATTCGCATATCCAATACTGCATTAAATCGGGTGGAAAACCCACGTTGTGCCTGATCAAACTGATGACTGCTGACACCCAGGTCGGCAAGAATTCCATTCACTGCTGTTAGCTGTTGCAACCGTAGAAACCGTTGCAAATGGCGAAAGTTTTGTGGAATGAAAGTGATACGTGAATCTGCAGGCAGATTTTTTTGTGCGTCTTTATCCTGATCAAATGCAATCAATCGTCCCTGAGGTCCGAGTTGTTCCAAAATTGCTTTTGAATGTCCGCCACCGCCGAATGTGCAGTCCACATATACGCCACCGGGTTCCAATTTCAATCCATCCACTGCTTCTTTCAAAAGAACCGGTGTATGATATGACTGTGCCAATGATGAAGAGTTAGGATTTAAAAAATCATTCCTTGTCTTTTGCCATCACATCTTTAGCCAGGTCGCTGAATGTTTCCGCAGAGAAAGAGTCAAAGAGCTGTTTGTACTTATTACTATCCCAGATTTCAATTTTGTTAACCGCTGCCACCAACACGATATCTTTTTTCAACTCCGCATATTCTTTCAGATTGGGTGGTATCAGCAAACGACCTGCGGTATCGGGTTCCACCTGAGTTGCTCCATTCAAATAATACCGGAGAAACTGCCTGACCTTCGGATCGAAGTCGTTTAGCTTAGTGATCTTTTCGAAGAGCGGTTCCCAGTTTTTCAGTGGGTAAAGACTCAAACATTTTTCAAATCCACGGTTAATAACAAAGTGGGTGGCATCCACTTCAGGCAATTGCTTTTTGAAACCTGCCGGAAGGAGAAACCGCCCCTTGGCGTCTAACGTAGCCTCGTATTCGCCTAAAAAGCCTGTCATTATCAGGGAATTGAATCAATTTTTGAAATATTGCCACAAAATAACACATTTTCCCACTTCACCAACAAATTTTTTCATTTTTATTTTTTCCACAAGTCATTTCTCAATGAAACTCAGGCCCGTAAAGGGTTTTAGAAAGTGTGAATATTTTAATAGTCTAAAAGCAGTGAATTTGCTGTGGATTGATGTGAAAAGACTGTGGATATCTATTGAAACCGCCTTTCGCTCAGCTTACGAATTTTAATACAAAACATCGAAATGACCTCAGTTGGTTACTCAGGAACACCATTGATAAATAAACTTGGTATTAAGCCCGGCATGAAGATCAAACTCATCAACGAACCGGCCGATTATTATACTTTGCTTGGAATAAATATTCAAGATCAGTTAATCAAAAAAAATGAAATACCTGATCTCATTCATCTTTTTGCAAAAGATCTGAAAGTATTTGAAAGTGAAATGAAAAAAATAAAATCTTTTTATAAAAAGAATCCTGCTGTTACAATATGGGTTTCCTGGTACAAGAAAAGCGCAAAAATTCCCACTGATCTTATCGAAGATATGATCAGGAGCTATGCAATAAAAAATGACCTGGTTGATGTAAAAGTTTGCGCTGTGAATGAGATTTGGAGTGGTTTGAAATTAGTAGTCCCCGTTTCCAAACGTTAGTATCTTTGCTTCTCACAAATGGCGACAGTTAGTCGTATTGCTATGCACCCAAAAAATCTTTCCATTCGGTATTACACATACTTGCTCCCTTCAGAACGAATTGCCAAATATCCATTACCGGAACGGGATGCCTCCAAATTGCTTATTTATCAGCAAGGGAAAATCACTGAAGACATTTACCATAATATCGCAGAACATATCCCCGAAAATGCATTGCTGATCTTCAATGACACCAAAGTGATCGAAGCCCGTTTATTGTTTCAAAAACCTTCCGGCGGAGTGATAGAAATATTTTGCCTGGCGCCGGATCAACAATATGCCGATATCACGACTGCATTAGCACAAAATGAAAAAGTTTATTGGCAATGCCTGGTTGGAGGCGCTTCCAAATGGAAACCGGGACAAGTGCTGGTAAAAGAAATAGACTCCGTCACCCTCACTGCAAAGTTTGTTTCCAAACAATCTGATCATTTCGTTATTGAGATGTCATGGTCGCCTGCTCAATTAAGTTTTGCAGAAATTTTGCATCATGCAGGAGCCATACCGTTACCACCTTATATCAAAAGAGAAACGGAGCCTTCGGATGCAACCCGATATCAAACCATCTATGCACACACGGATGGATCAGTGGCGGCACCTACGGCAGGATTGCATTTCACTCCCTATATATTTGAACAGCTAAAGAAAAAAAATATTTCCGTTGATTTTGCAACGCTTCATGTGGGCGCCGGGACTTTTAAACCGGTGAAAAGCGAAAACATGGAGGGACATGAAATGCATGCAGAATATATTGATGTATCTAAAAAAACCATTGAACGGATACTGCAAAATATTCAACATACGATCATCGCTGTTGGTACCACTTCTCTCAGAACAATTGAAAGTTTATATGGGCTTGGTTTGAAAATAAAACTCAATCCGTTCATTGCTCCTGATGCCTTGACATTGTCGCAATGGGAAGTATACGATTGTCCGGGCAAGCCTATTCCGGTGGAGGAATCACTGCGATCGCTACTTGAATGGATGAATAAACACAGCTTTGAAAGATTGGTGACTAAAACTCAATTGATCATTGCACCGGCATACGAAATGAAAATAGCGGATGCACTCATTACCAATTTTCATCAACCCGGATCTACATTATTATTACTTGTGGCAGCTATGATCGGTGATGACTGGAAAAAAGTATACCATTATGCGCTGGAAAATGATTTTAGATTTCTCAGTTATGGCGATGGTTGCCTGTTGTGGAGTGCTTAGTTACTATGCAGAAGAAGAGATTTTCTTCAATGGTATTTCGATTGTAAACGTACTTCCTTTTCCTAAAACGCTGTCTGCCCTGATCACGCCGCCATGAGCTTCCACCATTGTTTTTACATAACTTAATCCCAGGCCAAATCCTTTTACATTATGAATATTACCTGTATGTGCCCGGTAAAATTTCTCAAATATTTTTTTCAATGTTTCCCTGTTCATCCCGATGCCGTTATCTTCAAATGTAATAATGAAATTTTTTGCATTGGATTGCGTAGTGATCTTAAGTAAAGGCGGAACATTTTCTTTGGAATACTTGATGGCATTATCGATAAGATTATTGATCAGATTGGGAAAATGTATCTCATCTGCATCTATCCAGTCATTGGGTGCATTCAGTAATAATTCTGCCCTGCCGTTTTTTTCTTCCAATTGCAAGGTGAAATTATCTGCGACATCTTTGATCACTTCATGAGCATGAACCGGTTTTAAATTAAGATCCACTTCCTGTTTTTCCAGTTGTGAAGCTTTCAAAATAGTTTCCACCTGGCGGTTCATCCGCTGGTTCTCTTCTTTGATAATGGAATTGAAATAACTGATCTTATCCCTGTTCTGTAATACTTTTTCATTGCGCATGGCATCCACAGCCAATGAAATGGTAGCGATCGGCGTTTTGAATTCATGCGTCATGTTATTAATAAAATCATTTTTGATATCTCCAAGCTTTTTCTGGCGCAGCATCGTGCGAACGGTAAGATAGAAAGCGGCAATGATTATAATGCTGAATAAAGCAGCCATTGCAATATTCCATTTCAACGACTGCAGCACGATGCCCTTTACTGCAGGTATGACCACGATCAAAATTTCATCCGGGGAAAGATTTTCGCCCGGCGTGCCTGTTGGAGCGAGCAGCGGCGCTATATATGAAAAATTATGAACGGTGTCTGCATAAAATGCATCAAAATTCTCAGAACGTTTTTCAAAATAATCTATACCTCCGCGGTAATTTAATGTTGAAAGGCCAAATTCAAATTGTACATCCCTGAGGTTATTGACATAAAATGCCCGTTTGATCTTGTCTTTAATTTCGGAAACAGTAAACCGCTGGCCAATGGTTGGTGGTTTAAACATGTCCAGCGTCAGTGCATCTGCAGGAACATTGAAATGGTTCAACCCGGATGAGGATGAATAATTTCCTTTTCGTATAGCCAGGTCCTCGCCAACCATTTTAGTGGCATCTTCCACGTTGTGTTT
>DASZPW010000203.1:0-3527 GCA_035550155.1 Chitinophagaceae bacterium
CATATTACTATAGAAGATCCAAACTCTTCGAAGCTTGTAGCTTATGTCCACACCGTGTTTTCGCTTGCGAGACATAGCGTAAAACATTCCTCCTTGTACCCATCTGGCGTAAGTCTTCTGCTTTCATACTTTAACCAGCAAACGGTATCAGACTTGCGCCATAAGTATCAATAAAACTATAATAGCAACACAAGTACGCAGCCATACAAAAGCCATGCTGCAAAATTGCGCCAGTTCCGGGGACAAAGTTTTATAAGCAGATAATTTGTGGTAAATTTGATGAATCTATATTATCAATATGAGCATTACCGGACAAATAGTGAAAGATAAAAAAGGGAAAGCTGTAGCAGTACAGTTATCCATGAATCAGTACAAAAAATTATTGGAATTAGCAGAAGAAATGGAAGACATCCGTGCCTTCGACAGAGCCATGAAGCGAAAACATCAATTCATTCCTTTTGCACAAGCGGTAAAAGAGCTAAGGAACAAACGGAAAAAATAATGTATCAGCTAGTCATTGATCGTTCGGCTCAAAAACAATTGAGTAAAATTCCGCCTCCTCATTTCAACCGAATAATAAAATCCATTAACAGTCTTGCATTGAATCCAAGACCTCCGGGGTGTAAAAAGTTAACAGGCCGTCCGGGTTATAGAATCCGGATCGGTAATTATCGTGTTATTTACACCATTGAAGATAAAATTCTCACAGTATTTGTAATTGATATTGGTCACAGGAAAGACATTTATGACTGAATTTCTTTTCCCGGCAATGTTTTGTCCGAGCCCTGTCTTCGCTTACAAGATACGGCGTAAAACAACGTTGAAGGTTCATCGTCTTTGCGAGGATTCCGTCCCGATAGCTATCGGGATCGGGAGACGAAGCAATCTGTGTTGAGTAGAATTCAGAACGATGAAGTGAGTGACACAACAGACGATGATAGTAGTACTACAGCCGGCTAACAAAAAAACAAATAACCCTACTTCCCGTTCAACACCGAAAAGTTTGCTTTCAATCCCGTAATACTTTCAATAGCATCACCAAATTGCTCTTGCATGGCCGGCGGCATATTTTTTATCCGGGCATAATAATGATTAGCGCCGGGGACTATGAATTTTTTTACATTCACCTGCTTGCTCATTTGAGGTGCGCAGGCGGTCCATGTATCCCTGCCGCCATAGATGTAGAGTATTTTATTAGCATCGGTAGCCAACCATGCATTGATCTTTTTTTCAAATTCAGGATCGTAAGGATGACGAGTAATGTCCGGCGGTAAAATAGCAGAGGTGGGATTTGTGGTTGTGAAATAATGAAGATATTTTTTGAACGGCGTAATATCATATCCATAGTATCCTGTCTGCCATGTCATATAATAATGCGTGTTGAAGCCCACGTTCTGTTCATCGGCAAAATTGGAAATGTAACTTCCAAAAACTTTATACACACTTGCCAGGTAATCGTCAAGATCCTCGTCTGTAGGAATGTCTTTTTCCTGCAGCGTACTGATCTGCCAGAAAGAAAAAGGATATTCAAGAACGGTATATTCAAACGCTTGTCCTACGCCGCCGACTGCGGTATAATGTAACTGCCTTTCAGGAAACGGTATTTTTTGTATGGCTTCCTTTTCATGCTGCAGCAAAAATATCTGCAGATTTCTTATTTTTTGTACGCAGGATGGCCCGCCGGCTGTATCGAGGAAAGCATAAATTCTTTTGTCTTCGATATCATTAGGTATCGGCGCCACATAAGGAACAGAAAGATCAACATCGTTCGGATAAAAATAGCGGTAGGTCAATGTGGTCTCGCCGCCACGACTAATGCCCGTGCTGATCCATTTGGAATGATACAATGCATGAAACACCTCGTTGATATGGTGCAGGTCTGCTGTTGCCTGTTCAAATGTGCAGTATTGCCATTGCAATGGATCGGGCCTTGACTTATTGAAATAACGAAACTCGATATCCATATCATTACAATCCAGTATCTGTTCCAATTCATTTTTTGGCGCTCTGCCATTATAGCCTTCCGTTTCCATCACCATTGGTTTTGAAAAATCCCTGTGCAAAAGTTGTAACTGCTGGTAAAAAAATCCTTTTGAAGTATCATTATGATCAACAGGCTGGCGGATCTCCAATTGATATTGCAAACTGTAAGGACTATAGGTTACCGTTTTGCTGAGAACCTTTACATCTCTTAATGTTCGTAATGCATTGTCAACGGCAGCTTCATCCGTTTGTCCGTAAACAAAAGAAAAACTGAATAGAAATACAAGTGAAAAAAGAATAAAAAGAGTGTGCCTGAATGGAATAATTATTTTTCTTTTCATAACTGTAACTATTAAAATGAATGTAGTTTATTTTAGATTCTTTTGACTTCTGACTCCCGACTCATCACTCACGACTCACTCAAATATTTTCTCACAAATCGTATCGCCATCGCTCCTTCACCAACGGCGGAAGAAATTCCTGTCATAGCGCCGAAGCGAACATCGCCTGATGCAAAAATGCCGGGTACACTGGTTTCGGGTATATAAGGTTGCCGTTCCAATTTCCAGAATGTATGAAATGATTTTTCTTTGGTAAGATCATTGCCGGTGATGATGAATCCATTTTCATTTTTAAGAACAATATCATTCAGCCAATCTGTTCCGGGTTTCATGCCGATGTAAACAAACAGCGCTTTGGTCGGAATTGTTTTTTCTTCACCGGTCTTCACATCTTTTAATTTAATGCATTCCAAAACTGTTTCACCGGAACAACCGACCACATTCGTGCCGGTGATCACATTGATGTTAGGAGTGTGGCTGATATTTTCTACGAGGTAATTAGCTGCTGTTTGTGAAAGTTTTTCCTTGCGGATAACAATGTTTACCGATTTTGCAAATTTGCTCATGTACAAGGCAGCCTGGCAGGCGGAGTTGCCGCCACCTACTATATATATGTCTTCATTGCGGCAGGCATGTGCTTCCACTGATGCAGCGCCATAGTAAACACCGGCGCCGGCAAATTCATCCATTCCGGGTATCGCTAATTTTCTATAGGCTACTCCTGTTGCGATCACGATCGTCTTGCTGTGTATCTGCGAACCATCCATCATCTCTGTGATCTTGTATCCATCTTTCACGGTAATTTTTTTTACTTCCTGTGGCGTCAGGATTTCTGTACCGAAACGAAGTGTTTGCGCAATGGCTCTTTGACTGAGTTCTGCTCCCGAAAGTCCTTTCGGGAATCCGAGATAGTTTTCAATTCGTGCGCTGCTGCTGGCTTGTCCGCCCGGATTACTTTTTTCGATCAGCAATGTTTTTAATCCTTCGCAGGAACCATACACGGATGCAGCTAAACCTGCCGGTCCTCCGCCAATGATGAGTACATCATACATTTCTTTTGTTGCTGTTTGCTGCAAGCCGATGCCGGATGCCAATGCAGGCAATGAAGGATCTTTGATGAATGAGCCATCACTTAATACTACAAGCGGCAGATCGGCATGAGTAACATTGGCGCTGGTCAAAAATTTTTCAGCGCCT
Source organism: Chitinophagaceae bacterium (assembly GCA_035550155.1). Taxonomy (GTDB): domain Bacteria; phylum Bacteroidota; class Bacteroidia; order Chitinophagales; family Chitinophagaceae; genus UTBCD1. The sequence continues at coordinate 3,522 of DASZPW010000203.1, forward strand.
TCATCA
>DASZPW010000204.1:0-1742 GCA_035550155.1 Chitinophagaceae bacterium
TATGTTTGACCGGTTCTGGTTGTTCGTTCATCAAAGGATTCTTCGTATTTTCTTTGAATGGCTTATCACTCATCAAAAATTCCCGGTATGCCCGCAACCTGTCCGAAGGCGTGTGAATAGTTTCATGCTTCACTTTTCCGTTTGCCCAGCGAACCATGTCAGCAAAATGTTCGATCATTTGCTGCAGATTCATCTTGCCCCAGCGGGGAGCCGTGGCAGGATCGAGCTGCTGCAATAGGGAAATGAACCGGGTCCGAAGAAAATCTTCTTTTTCGAAATTCATATGGCGTTGCTTCAGCTGTAAATTATTTCAACTTCTTGTCGATCGCTTCGCTCAGCCAGGAAAAGATCTCATCGATCGTTCCTTCTCCTTTTACAGCCTGGAATTTTTTTGATTTCTTATAATGTTCTGCCACGGGTGCAGTCTCATTATTATAAACAGTAAGTCTTTTACGTATGACAGATTCGTCGGTATCGTCGCTGCGGCCGGATGTTTTTCCACGATTCAGTAATCGTTTTATCAACTCTTCGTCATTCACTTCTAATGCCAATACAGAAGCGATCGCTGTTTTTTTCAGGTCCAGCAATTTATCTAACGCTTTTGCCTGGGCTACGGTTCTTGGAAAACCATCAAATAAAAATCCATTGGCATTCTTGTGATGTTCCAGGCTGCTGTCGATCATGCCGATCACCACTTCATCCGGCACCAGTTGGCCTTTATCCATGAATTTTTTTGCTTCCAGGCCCAATGGTGTTTTATTAGCAATTTCTTCCCGAAGCAGGTTGCCGGTTGAAAGATGGATCAGTCCATATTTTTCTACCAGTTTTTCTGATTGCGTTCCTTTTCCGCTGCCGGGCGGGCCAAATAATATCAAATTAAACATAGGCTTCTGCTCTGAACGGTAAATATAATATACAGAGGGTAAAAAAAAGGCGACTGCGGAAAATTTGATCAAAATTCGTGTATCGCTGCAATAAAAAGTTAATACCTAACACTTGCCCGACTGAGTTATTCAGGCGGGGGCGTCCGTACGCTGACAAACCATCCCGCCGTCAAAGCCGTAAATTTGTATACCTGAAAAAATAAATCTATAACAATGGATAATGAAGAAAAAAAAGCCGCTGATCTCAAAAGTAGCAACCCGGTATATTCCAACACGGATACAAAACCGGTAAACATTAGCGAGGAAGAATGGAAAAAAATATTACCGAAAGATGTGTATCACATTGCCAGAATGAAAGGAACTGAAAGACCCTGGAGCAGTAAGTTCGAAGACTTTTATGAACCAGGGACCTATTACTGCGCTGCCTGCGGCAATCCTTTGTTTAAAAGCGATACCAAATTTGAAAGTGGTTGCGGCTGGCCAAGTTTTTATGAACCCATCAGTAAAGAAAGCATCATTTATACTCCTGATAATTCATATGGCATGAAGCGAACGGAAGTGCAATGCGGAAGATGTAAATCACATTTAGGACATGTGTTTGATGACGGACCGCCGCCTACCGGGTTACGATTTTGCATCAATGGCGTGGTATTGGATTTTGATAAAGCGAAGGAAGCGGAAAAAAATTATAATGAAAAAGAAAAACCGGATCAATAAAAAATGATACCGCTCTTATGAAATTAACTCCCTTCACAGAAAAGGGAGTTTTTTATTTTATCATGTGACGTATCATAGATAAATTTACCATCCCTTAAAACTCCAGATATGAAACAGACTCTTAAACCTTTATTCAGCTTT
>DASZPW010000205.1:0-6938 GCA_035550155.1 Chitinophagaceae bacterium
AAACTCACTATGGTAAGCGATAATCCATCATTTCATCCTTATACAATGAATGCGGATGATGTACTGGAAATTTGGCAGGCCCAAATGATCATTTCAAAAGTGAAAACCCATGATCGCTGGGATATGCATCAACTCACAAACATTGTCACTGAGTTACAGGAACAAGTGAGTTCAATCAAAAAAAGAATGAACTAACCGTATTTTTACGGTTTTGCATTGGTAAATTTAATTTGAGAGCAGCCTTTTCACTCTTGATGATACTCTATTATATTTGCGCAGCCTACAAACTACTGCATGAATTTTAAAAAAGCCATTTTCTTATCCCTGCTACTGATTTGTAGTCAATTATTTTCTCAGGTCAAAACACTGCAGGCTGAAAAAATTTCCCAGGCGCCCAAAATTGACGGCGACCTGGATGATGCTGCATGGAGCAATGCTCCTGTGGCAACGGACTTTATTGAAAACTTTCCCACTTTTGGATTACATGCTTCTCAAAAAACAGAAGTGAGGATCGTCTATGATAACAACGCTATTTATATTGGCGCTTATTTGTATGATGACCCCAAGCTGATCCGGAAACAAATCACCGCAAGAGATGATGAACAGCAAAATGATGTTGATTATTTTTCTGTTTTCCTGGATACTTATGACGACCATCAGAACGGATTTCAATTCCTGGTAACTTCTGCTAATGTACAAAGTGATGCACGACTTGGACCTAATCTTGCAACTGCAGGTTTCGGAGATTATGGAGATAAGACATGGGATGCGGTATGGGATAGCAAGGTAAGCATGAAACCAGATGGATGGGTAGTGGAAATGAAGATCCCATATCTCTCGTTGCGGTTTTCAAAAAAAGATGTGCAGGATTGGGGACTTCAATTTTTGAGATCAGTGCGAAGAAGCAATGAAAAAAGCACTTGGAACCCGGTAGATCCCAATGTGAACGGATTCGTGAATCAATTCGGCGTTTTGGGAGGATTGAAAAATATTGAACCTCCATTGAGATTAAGTTTTTCGCCATATTTATCGGGAGGTTATCGCAGTACACCGGAAAAAGATGGATACATCAATGAGCCGTTGTATAGCGGAGGAATGGATGTAAAATATGGCATCAATGAAAGCTTTACCCTCGATGCCACATTGATCCCAGATTTTGGCCAGGTAGTTTCGGATGATGTGGTAAATAACCTTACGCCTTACGAGATCAAATTCCAGGAAAATCGTCCTTTCTTTACCGAAGGAACAGAACTTTTCAATAAGGCCGGCCTGTTTTATTCAAGAAGAGTGGGAGCTACGCCTTCATTATATTACGATGTACAGGCATCAGTGGATGCGCAGCCCAATTTAGAATTGATCAAAAATCCAGCGACGACACAACTATATAATGCTATCAAACTTTCAGGAAGAACACAAAAAAAATTAGGCATCGGATTTTTCAATGGCATCACTGCACCCATGCATGCTATTGTCAGGAATACATCAACAGGAAAAGATTCAACAGTGGAAACAGAACCGTTAGCTAACTACAACATTCTTGTATTGGACCAGGCGTTGAAAGGAAGATCCTATATCACTTTTACCAATACCGATGTATTAAGGAACGGCAGCAGCCGGGATGCAAATGTATCTGCACTGGATATTGCTTTGTTTGATAAAAAGAATATTCATGAATTCAGCGGAACGGCCCGCTATAGCAAAATATGGGGAATGGCTCCTTATGACGGATATAATACAACATTGAAATTTGCTAAAGTCAGCGGCAAATGGCAATATTACCTACAGCATTCTATCATTTCAGAAAATTATGATCCCAACGATCTTGGCATTTTGTCGGCCCCTAACAATGTTACATACAAAGGAAGTATCGGATACCATGAGAACACTCCGACAAAGAATTTTCTGACTTACAGTTATTCGTTATTATCGTTGGTACAATATCTCTATCGGCCATACGCCTACAATAGGTTCAATATCCAGGGTTCGGCAATGTGGGTATTCCATAATTTCTGGGATGTTGAACTAACCACCCTGGTGGACCCGATGTGGGATCATGATTATTTTGAATTGAGAACTCCCGGAAAATTCCTGGCTTATCCTCAGAATTACCAGGCAATACTGACAGGAAGTACAGACAGCCGAAAGAAACTTTTTTTCAATTATGGATTTATTTACTCCCGTTCACCAAAATATAATGATACCTATTATGAACTGGATCTTGGATTGCGCTATCGCTTCGGGGATAAATTCAATCTTGATCTGCAAACCAGTTCAGGAAAAGAATTTAACCAGTTAGGGTATGCTTTTGTCAGAGAAACTAATGGCGATCCGATCGTGGCGTTCAGAGATAACCGTGCTTTCACTTCGGTACTTTCAGGAATTTACAATTTCACTCCAAGACTAAATATTACTTTACGAACCCGCCATTACTGGAATAAAGTAAACTATAAAGACTTTTTTGATGTTGACGCCAATGGAAAACTCAATAGCCGGATGTTCATCAGCGGGCAAGATCAGAATGTGAATGTTTTCAATACTGATGTATTTCTTACCTGGGATTTTCGGTTGGGAAGCAGATTAATTCTTGGTTATAAGAACTGGCTGGGAGATAATGAAATGGTGAACCCGGATCCCAATGAAAATAATACGTACCTGCGCAACCTTACCAAGCAATTTAACCTCCGCCATGGAAATGAATTCAGTGTTCGATTCATTTATTTCCTCGATTATAATCAATTCAGAAGAAAGAAGTAAGAAGTTTGATGTATGATGTCGAAATCCTGAATTTCTGCTGATCATTTAGTGCATCAGGCTACCTGAATAATTTTTTCATTGGCAATGGCAAATACTACTTCATTTTTTCCCGGATCAATTAAATGAGTTCCTGTAAATCGGCTGAATGCAGGCAGTACGGCATAGTTTTTTGCAAAGTAAAAACACGGAAATCGCAATGACTGCTTGCCGGTTCCACTGAGATGAATAGCCGGGTGAATGTGGCCGCAGAAAAAGTATTGTCGGGAGTCAGGAGTTGGGAGTCGGATGTCAGTAATATCATGGCAAAAACAAAGATCATGAACGATCCATTGCTGTTGATGAATTTCTATATCGGTTTTTTGATACCATTCGTCATGAAGAATATCATGGTTCCCTTTGACAAGGTGGATCTTTAATGTAGGGAAATCATTTCTCCACTTTTGAAAAAGATCTAATTCTTTATTTGCTTCACTATGAAACATGTCGCCAACGATGATCAGTTTCTTCGGTTGAAAATGTTGCAATTGGCTGACTAATCTTTGTAAGTCTTCTTTGTAAACAGCTTGCGGTACAGCGATGCCGGATTTCCTGAAATGCCCCGTTTTGCCGAAATGAAGATCAGCAACGATCAACGCTTTTTCTTCTTCCCAATACATGCAGCGATCAGCAGAGAGCCAAAAGCTGTTTTTGTGAATGATATGTTTCAATGGTTGCTGCATACACGACAAGCAAATTTATTGGAAAGATGAATGGCTGAAAATAAAGAGTTGAAAATTGAATCAGGTTTGCGGGATCATTTTTTTGATCCGGTCTTCTAATTTTTCAGACGAAAGGTCTTCTCTCAAACTGTCCACTTTTACCGGGAAACAGAAAGGAGTGAGTTGTTGAGGAAAAGTGATAACAATCCTTGAATCTTGTATTCTGTTCAGCATATCCCGCAGCCGGGCTTCTTCCATTTGCTGTTCCATTACTTCTGAATAGGATTGCCGCAAGAGTAAATTATCCGGTTCGTATTCACTTAATACATTAAATAACAGTGATGCGCTATTTTGCAAATGCCGGGCTTTTTTTTGCTCACCGGGAAAACCCTGGAAGATCAGCCCGCCGATGACTGCAATATCCCGGAATTTTCTTTTTGCCATTTCTGTGCTGTTGACGCTTCGCTGAATATCTTCAAATAAATTTTCGGGAGAAAATAATTCATAGACATTGGAGTCGTCCACCGGTATTGGCTGATCACTCAATAATTCAAAGCCATAATCATTCATCGCAAAAGAAAAGGTGATAGGAGTGATGCGGCTGATGCGATAGGCGAGAATCGCCGCCATGGCTTCATGTACCAATCTTCCTTCGAATGGATATACAAACAAATGAAAGCCGTCATCAGTTTCTATTTGTTCGATCAGCATTTCGTTTTCTTTCGGAACATGAGAGATTTGTTGTTGTAATTCGAAAAGAGGCTGAAGAGTTGTCAGTTCCTGGTTTCCGGTTCCCGGTTTTCCGTGACCGGTAACTGGTAACAGGTAACTGGAAACCTCATTGAGTGTTTTTCTCAACATAAAACCGAGGTTCGCACTCAGCGGCATTCTTCCACCTTGCCAACTGGGTACGATTGATTTTTTAGAAGAAGATTTTTTTACTAACGCTGTCATGTCTTTGATCATTACAAATTCAAGATTTCTTCCTGCCAGTGTAAATACATCGCCCGGCTGTAATCTGGATATAAAATATTCTTCGATCACGCCAACATAACCGCCGCTGATGAATTTTACTTTCAGCATCGACTCGCTGACAATGGTGCCGATATTCATACGATGCCGCATTGCAATGCGACGATTTTTTATTTTGAACAGATCATCTTCCCATTCCATTTTTTTATAATCATCGTATTGCTGCAGTGCATTGCCGCCACTGCTGATAAAATGCAGTATGCTGTTCCATTCGTCTTCGGTCATTTCTTTATAGCAATGCGTGGTGATGACCTCTTGAAAAATTTTGTAAGGATCAAAACCATCGGAAACAGCCAATGTACTTAAATACTGTATCAGCACATCGTAGCACAATAACATCGGAACACGGCTTTCAATGATATTTTCAGCAATAGCATTTTTCAGTGCCGCTGCTTCCATCAGTTCCAAAGAATGTGTTGGCAAAAAATAAATTTTGCTCACAGCGTCGAAACTGTGGCCGCTTCGCCCTGCTCTCTGCAAAAATCTTGCGACACCTTTGGGTGATCCTACCTGTATCACGGTTTCTACTGGTCGAAAATCAACGCCAAGATCCAATGATGCCGTGCATACTACCGCTTTCAATTTTCCGCTGTGTATATTTTCTTCCACCCAATTACGCAGTTCCATGTCAACAGAACCATGATGTAATGCGATGACACCAGCAAGATCGGGACAGGCATCTAAAATTTTCTGATACCATGTCTCACTCATGCCTCTTGTGTTTATAAAGATGAGTGTGGTTGTACTTTGTTGAATAATGGGAATGACTTTATGCACCAACTTGATCCCAAGATGCCCGGCCCAGGGGTATTTTTCTATTTCATCCGGAAAAATTGATTCTACTTCCACAGTTTTATTCATACCCGCTTTTACGATCACTCCTTCTTTTTTGGACGGACATAGTAAAACATTTTTAGCTTCTTCGAGATTCCCGATAGTTGCTGAAATTCCCCAGATCAGGAGTCGTGAATCGTCAGTCGTGAATCGTGAGCCGCCTATTCTACTGATCGCTAATTCCACCTGTACGCCTCTCTTGCTACCGAGTAATTCATGCCATTCATCTACTGCAATTATTTTTAGGGAAGAAAAAATTTCTCTGTAGCCTTTCTGCGCCAGCAATAAATGCAAGCTCTCCGGGGTGATGATGAGCACTTCAGGCATTTGCTTTTTTTGCCTTGCTCTTTCTGCGGTATCGGTATCCCCATTGCGGATTCCGATCTTCCATTTCATCCCCAATCCTTCTATCACTTCTTCCATTGCTCTTGCAATATCTTTTGCCAATGCCCGTAGCGGCGTGATCCATAACAATTGTAACCCGTAGTTCTTTTTATCCTGGAAATATTCGGAATGTTCGTTGATGAATTGTATGAGAGCGCCGAGAAAAACAGAATATGTTTTGCCGCAACCGGTAGGCGCATTCACCAAACCACTTTGGCCATTGATGATATGCTGCCATGTTTCTTGTTGAAATGAAAAAGGCTGGCGTTGCTGCGATGCAAGCCAATCACAGACGACCCGGTAGCCGATGGTATTTTTCAATGGCAGGGACATAGTGCAAACTTATGGAAATTGGAATTTGGAATTATTGGTTAGGAATGGTGAATGAAGATCTCTACCAGGCGGCTTTTGTTTTGTATTTTTACATTGTGAATAGGCAGATAAACTATATTTTATATGCTTTTTTTCTTCTTTTTTTATTTGTCCTTGGCTATTTTATTATTCAAAAATTTCCTTGGCGTATTTCGTCTAAAAGACCATCAGTAGTAATAAGCCAAAACTTTCCAAATGATAGTCTACCGCAAAATTTGGTCCCGGGAAAGAAATTATTTCAAAATAAATGCGTTATATGTCATAATTTTTACAAGCTGGATGGTTATTTTTTAAATGGTTTTGAAAATAGATGGACAAACAAAAAAGAATTATTTGCCTTTATTCGTAATCCAGAAGAAGTAATAAAACGAAATAGTTATGCAAAAGAATTGAAAGAAAGATTTAAAGTTGTTCCTTTAGGGTTTCCTGAATTGACTGATGAAGAAATTCAATCAATACTTGATTACATGATATGGGCTACTCGTCCCAGATAATATAGCTAACACAGTTTTTTACCTCACTTCCTGCATTTCTACTAACTTTTTATAAAACCCATTTTGACTCATTAAGTCCTCATGTGTTCCTCTTTCAACAATTTTTCCTTTTTGTAACACGATAATTTCATTGGCATGACGGATCGTGGATAAGCGGTGAGCAATCACAATACTTGTCCGGTTTTGCATCATGTTGTTTATGGCATCCTGAACCAATCGTTCGCTTTCGGTATCGAGAGAAGAAGTGGCTTCATCGAGAATTAAAATGGGCGGATTTTTCAAAACTGCTCTTGCGATGGTAAGTCGTTGTCTTTCGCCGCCGCTTAATTTACTTCCACGATCGCCGATATTGGTGTCATAACCCTGTTCT
>DASZPW010000206.1:0-7825 GCA_035550155.1 Chitinophagaceae bacterium
TTAACTGGTCTGCTTTAAGCACACCTACATATACATGGTATTGGAGAATGTCGGTCAGCGCATCTTTCTTTTCGGGCTTCAGCAGATCTTCCACGGTGCCTTTCGGAAGTTTTTCAAATGCGGCATTGGTAGGAGCGAATACGGTGAACGGTCCGGCATTGGACAAGGAGGTTACGAGGTCGGCCGCTTTTACCGCTTCTACCAAAGTAGTGTGGTCTTTGCTGCTGACTGCTATCTGCACCACATTGGGTTTGGAGGTGGAATCCACTACCCCGGATTGGGAATGGGTGTCAAAAGAAGTGCCCGAAGATGATGTTGTTTTGTTGTCAGCTCCGGAATTGCAGGCTGCCAATACAGCTAACCCGAAGAAGAAGAAAATAAATTGTTTCATGTGTTTATGTTTATTGTTTTTTTTGTCACATGGAATTCGCCATAATTCCGATAGCTATCGGGATTATGGCTCATTTCATATGCAGATAAGTTTTGTCCTGCAAGAATATTACAGGGCCATTCCAAAATCCAATGACTAAATCATGGGATGTATTGATATTAATCATCCTCTCCCTTCCCGGCAAATAGAAATCATGCTTTGCTGATATATGGGTCGGTTGTACCAACTCCCGATGAAGGATAGCGATGCAAAACATTTATGTTTCGCAACGTCTCCGCCGGGGGCGGAGGGGGAAATCAATGAGGGGAAAGGCAGGGAAATCAATCCTGCCGGATGCCACCGGTTTTCCCTTAGCCTTCAGTAATTTTAAATCATGAACCAGGTAGAAATATACCAGACCAGGGATAAGCAAACGCAGGTGGAGGTGAAGTTTGAGGGGGATACTGTGTGGCTTACACAAGAACAAATGTCATTGCTTTTTGAAAAAGCCAGATCGACTATTAATGAGCATATTAAAAAAATATATGCTGAAAAAGAATTGATTGAACAAGACACAAAAAGGAAATTCGGAAATTCCGAATTTTCTGACAAACCTACTAATCTATACAATCTTGATGTCATAATTTCAGTAGGATACAGGTTGAAATCAAAGAGAGGTACCCAATTTCGTCAATGGGCTACGTCTTTTAAATACTAGAAACAATGCAAAAAGGAGAATTGCAAATTTATAAATCAAAGGAGGGAACAGAGGTATCTGTAATCCTTGATAATAACACTGTTTGGCTGGATGCTCATTTGATTGCCAAAGTATTTGGCGTAAACCGCCCCGCCATTGTTAAACATATCAACAACATTTACAAGTCCGGTGAATTGGAGTCGGAACCAACCTGTTCCATTTTGGAACAGGTTGCCGCAGATGGTAAGAAAAGGAAAATGAATTTATATAATCAGGTGAACTTAAAATAAATGATAATGCTTTAGTGGCGTTAGCATTGCTTGTTGCACAAAGTAATCCTGATGATAAAGAGATCATGATAAAGCTGGTGATGAACCTGATCAGGGGTTAACTCTGCATGCCCATTCGGCATCGTCTGAGCCGGAGGCGAAGACAATGAGGGAAGATCAATCTTCATCACTTCTCCGGAAACCAATCTTAGGTCTTGGTGTTTGCGGTGGATTCAGCAATTGTCTGAGGTATTGAAATATGAGCGCAATATCTTCATCATGGCCGGTAAGTTTCTTTTCGATTTTTTCCAGTTGAAGCAAGATGTCTTTATGTGTCAGCAGCATTTCCCGCATTTTTGCAAACACCCGGATGATCTGAATGTGTACCTGTATGGCAATCTCGCTGTTTAGTACACCGGATAACATGGATACTCCCTGCTCGGTAAATGCGTAAGGAAGTTTCCGGGTGCCACCTCTACCCTGTTTTTTTGATATTGCATTTTGCAATATCAAAGTTTCGAATTCTTCTTTGGTGAGTTGAAAGATAAAGTCCTTAGGAAAACGTTTTTTATTCCGTTTTACGGCGAGGTTCAAATTGCCGGTAGTTACTCCATATAATTCTGCAAGATCTCTATCCAGCATTACTTTTTGTCCCCGGATCAGATAAATTTTATTCATTACCAGTTCATCCGGTATCATCAATGTTTTGGTTGTCTTTGCCATAAAGGAGGTTTATTAAAAATAAAAAGGCCACCCTTTATCAGAGCCAGCCTTTCAATAAAGATAAAAAAAAGTTGAATAGAGTTTCCGCAGTACAAAAGTGCAACACCGAATCGCTTCGCTTTCGGAGGCAGAAAAAAGGAACGATGACCCTTTGACAGTTCGTCAAGCTCAGGATGCACTGAAGCTTACAACCACACCGACTCCCGACTCACGACTCACGACTGATAACTCTCACTCAGCCCAGCTCATTACATAACCCGCATTCTCGATATCCAATGCTTCTTTCGTCAACATCAATGGATGAAATGTGTCCACCATCACAGCGAGTTCTTTTGTTTCTTTAGCGCCGATACTTTTTTGCACCGCTCCCGGATGCGGGCCATGCGGAATGCCGGCGGGATGCAGGGTGATCATTCCTCTTGTTACATTTTTGCGGCTCATGAAATCGCCATCCACATAATAGATCACTTCATCGCTATCGATATTGCTGTGATTATACGGTGCCGGTATCGCCTGCGGATGATAATCGAACAAACGGGGCACAAAGGAACAGACGACAAAATTGTTTGCTTCAAATGTTTGATGCACCGGCGGCGGCTGATGCACACGGCCCGTGATGGGTTCAAAATCATGAATGGAAAATGCAAAGGGATAACAATAGCCATCCCAACCGACGATATCAAAAGGATGGGTGCCGTAATGCAAACCATAGAGCACTCCTTTCTTTTTGGCACGAATGAGGAAATCGCCTTTTTCATCAAAAGTGGGCAGGTTTTGCGGAGGCCGAATATCCCGCTCGCAATACGGTGAATGCTCCAGCAACTGTCCGTACTTGCTCAGATATTTTTTCGGATAACGAATGGGACTGAACGATTCTACAATGAATAAGCGGTTGTGTTCATTGGCAAATTCAATTTGATAGATCGTTCCTCTTGGTATGAGCAGGTAATCGCCATAATCAAAAGGCAGTTCGCCATACATGGTGCGGAGCACTCCTTTGCCTTCATGCACAAAGATGAGTTCGTCGGCATCGGTGTTCTTGTAAAAATAATCTTTCATGCTCTGCTGCGGCGCTGCGAGTACGATGTAGCAATCATTATTCACCAACACCGGCTTGCGGCTTTGCAGAAAATCTTTTTCGGGTTTGATATTAAAACCTTCGAAACTGCGGTGCTTCAGCATTTTTTCTTCAGCGATCTGTGGCGCCACGCTGACCTGCGGTTCTGTTTTGATGATCTGCGTGGGTGGGTAAATATGATACATCAATGAAGAATCATTGGAAAAACCTTCGGTAGAAAATAATTGTTCCGAATATAATTCGCCATCCGGGCGGCGAAACTGTGTGTGGCGTTTGTGCGGAATGTTTCCGAGTTTATGATAGTGAGGCATGGGGAAAAATTAAAAAGTAAAAATTGAAAATTAAAAATTAATATTCTGTATTCAGTATTCAGATCTTAGATCCGGGATAATTCTAAAGTGGCGAGGAGGAAAATATATTTCCACCGGCGCTTGTCTATCCAATATGTGAAATTTCGGTGAAAGGGCATATACAAATGTAAAGAGATTCCAAGAATGGAAACGCTGATGACGCTGATAGGGCCGATAAAAACGGAACAGATCCGTGTGCATCCCTTCCATCTGCGTTATCCGTGTTCCTGTTTTCCCGAATTTTGTTTGATGCAATTACCAACAGCTGGATTATTAGTGATAGAGAACAGGAAACTGTTATTGGCATATAGCCGTAACAAACAATGTTTTTATTTGCCGGGAGGAAAAATTGATGAAGGAGAAACAGCAACCAGCGCCTTATGCCGGGAAATTGAAGAAGAAATGAATGTTGCTCTTGAAGAAACCGATCTGCACTATTATACACATATCAGCGCTCCTGCTTACGGAGAAGTGAATGGTACTATCATGGAGCAGGATTGTTTTTTACTGAATAAAAAAATAATTCCTTCCGCCTCAGCCGAGGTTGGAGCACTGAAATATTTTTCTTTGGAAGAATATTTGCTTGAAGAAAACAAAGCTCCCGGCGCTGTGATGATCCTGGAGCAACTGAAAGCCGATAATTTAATTGATTAACATGACCCGCATCGGATTACTATCAGACACTCATGGATATCTTGACGAAAATGTTTTTAAACATTTTGAAAACTGTGATGAGATCTGGCATGCCGGAGATTTTGGAGAAGGAGTAGCCGAAGCCATCCGTGCCAGGATTGCGAATCGTGGCACGGTGCTTCGTGGTGTATATGGAAATATTGACGGCAAAGAGATACACTATGCATTTCCGGAACAACTGGTTTTTTATTGCGAAGAAGTAAAAGTGATGATCCGGCATATCGGCGGTTCTCCGCCCCGGTATAATCCTGAAACGAAAAAAGAATTACTTATTCATCAGCCACAACTTTTTATTTGCGGCCACTCCCATATTTTAAAAATCATGTACGACGAGAACATTCATTCCCTCTACATGAACCCCGGCGCTGCGGGAAACCAGGGCTGGCATAAAATGCGAACCATTGTAAGATTTGTGATCGATAAAAAAGAAATAAAGAACTGTGAAGTGATCGAGTTGGGCAAGAGAGGAGCACTGGCCCCCTAAATCCCCCGAAGGGGGACTTTGAACTCCTACATTCGAGACTGTTCTTATTATTCTGTGAAAGGGACTTAGAGTTCCTATATTCGTTACGGACTTTTTTATTTCGGAAGGTTTGCATGAAAGAAATTTTTCTTCAGCAATAAAAAAATTGGCGTAGCTTTTCTAATACTAAAACCTCTGCTATGTCTTCCACTACTTCCCGTCGTCAATGGCTGCAGCAAACGGCGTTCGCTGCTTTGGGTTTGGGATTCTCTCTTCGGTCCATGGGTAATGAAGAAGGGATAGGAAAATTCATCGATAAGGAATTCGGGTTGATCAACCTCGGCGCCAACGAAAATCCTTATGGCATTTCTGCCAAAGCAAGACAAGCCATACTGGACATGATGGGCGAAGCGAATCGTTATCAATTCAATGTTCCATCGTTGCAATCATTCAAGAAAAAGTTAGGTGATTATTATAAAGTAGATGAAAAACAGATCATCGTCACCGCAGGATCGGGAGAAGGACTGGCATTACTTCCCAGGCATTTTAGTGATGGCAACGTGGTAACGGCCGATGTTACTTTCGGTATTCTTCCTGGCACCGCAAAAAAGATCGGCAGCAAAGTGATCGAAGTGCCATTGACAAAAGATAAAGTGCATGATCTGCCGGCAATGCTGGCGGCAATCAATGATGAAACGAGATTGGTGTATATCTGCAATCCTGCAAATCCCACTGCTACGATTATAAAACCCGATGTGCTCAAAGATTTTTGCATTGAAGCGTCGAAGAAAGCGGTAGTGCTGATTGATGAAGCGTATTTGGATTTTTTAGATGCTCCTTATAATGAATCCATGATCGGACTGATCGGGGATCATCCCAATGTATTAGTGATAAAAACTTTTTCGAAGATCCATGCGATGGCGGGATTGCGGATCGGTTTTACTATCGGGCATCCGTCTTTGATCAGTAAGATACAGCCGAATTATTTTCAAAATTCGCAAATAGCCGTGAGTAATCTTAGCCTGAATGCAGCGATGGCCAGCCTGACCGATGAGGAACATAAAAAAATGAGTAAGGAAAAAAATGCAGCCGCCCGTCAATACACGACAGACCAGATGAAACAACTGGGCATTGAATACATTCCTTCTTATACCAATTTTATTTTTTACTGCGTAAAAAATTATTCCGGCGATTATGCCGGCGACATGCTTACGAATCATAAGATCCTTATGCATTCCAATAAATATGCCGATGGGCAATGGGCAAGAGTGAGCATCGGAACGATGGAAGAAATGCAGCAATTCTGCAACGTTTTAAAAGGACAACAAATCTGAGAAATTTTAGTACCAACCTCTCCCCGCTCCTGCTTCACGGAATGGCCAGGGCAATGAAACAAGGATAATGAGTAATGCAAGACCGAAGAACAATAATGTTCTTTTGTGTTTCACCGGATCAGGAAGATCTTTCTTTGCATAAGCTTTGCCGATATGCGCCATTACAATTGCGATCAGCATTCCAATGGGATGTTCGATTGCATAAAAACGAAGTGTAGGATTGTGCATAATATCTTTCATCCCGTTGTTCTGCATACTACTTAATCCCCAATTGCCGGCGATCCATTGATAAATGCCGATGAGCAACATCACATCGCAGGCGATCATAACAAACAAACCATATTTTTTATCCGCATTATTGAATGGACGCTTGCCTGCAGTAGCGCTGCGATACACAACGATCAGCAATAACAATAATACTACCCAACGCAGGCTGCTATGAAGATGTAAAATGACATTATACATACATGAGGATTTGATACAAATCTAAACCTGTAAATCGTAAATCAGAAATCTTAATTCACCCAATCAGCAATGAAAATATTGATATCATGCCCGCCACCGTTATTGCGGGTGCTGCAAAAAACAATTTTCTTTCCATCGGGAGAAAACATCGGGAATGCATCAAAGCTTTTGTCATGACTTATTTTCTCCATATGAGTTCCGTCGGCATTGATGGTGTACATATTGAAAGGAAAACCGTAAGAGTATTCATGATTGCTGCAAAAGATGATCCGCCCATCATGCAGGTAATTGGGTGCCCAGTTTGCCTGGCCCAAATTGGTGATCTGTTTTACATTGCTGCCATCCACATTTGCAGTAAACACTTCCATCTGCAATGGCATCACCAGGTTTTCTTTCAATAAACTTTTATATTCAGCAATATCTTCTTTGGTCTTTGGCCGGCTGGCTCTCCAGATGATCTTTTTTCCATCGGGACTGAACCAGGCGCCACCATCATAGCCCAATTCATGAGTGATGCGTTTTACTTTTTGCGTAGCAAGATCCATAATATAGAGATCGAGATCGCCATCCCGCATAGAAGTGAAGATCATTTTTTTTCCATCGGGAGAAAGCGTTGCTTCTGCATCATAACCGGGAGTATTGGTTAATCGCTTTTCAATTTTTCCGTTCAGGTCGCACATGAAAATATCATAATTGGCATATACGGGCCATATATATTTATTGCCATACTTACTTCTATCAGGAACTGGCGGACAAGTATCCGCTGCTAAATATGTAGATGCATATATTATATGCTTGCCATCTTTGGTAAAAAAAGAACAGGTGGTTCTGCCTTTATTTCCGCTGATCAGTTTAGGTTCGAATTTTTCTCCGGATTTCTGTGGCACTTTTCCATAATAGATCTGATCGCAATTCACGCCTTCGGCTTCGTTCTTATGCTGAAACACGATATACTTTCCATCAAAGCTCCAGTATGCTTCGGCATTGTCGCCGCCAAATGTGAGCTGTTGAATATTTTTGAAATGTTTTTCTTCCGGATAAAGGATAGTATCGCCGGGAGATGAGGTATGAGACTGGAGTCTGGAGTCTGGAGTCGAGAGTCGGGAATGATTTCCTTGTTTTACTTCTTTATTTCTGAAAGAGAAAATTCCGATCAATGCAATAAAAAAAATGATGACTGCAGCATGTTTCTTCATGTTGAACGTTTGTATAAGATTGCAAAAATATTTTTGTTAATTATGAATTTTGTCAGGTTAGTGTAATCTCCCTGAGTTTTAAAACCGTTAGTTTTGTCTTCAAGTTCCAGATCACTATGAGACAATTGTCAAAAATAATAGCTGCAGCATTACCCATTATCATTTTTTTTCTAACAGCCTGTAATAA
>DASZPW010000207.1:0-4529 GCA_035550155.1 Chitinophagaceae bacterium
ATCCTGCGCATTTTCAGCATCAATGGTTACCAATGAAATATGTACAGTTCCATTTTTGTCTTTTGATGCGGAAGCAGAAACTGCTTTTAATTTTTTTCCTTCAAGTGTGTAATCATTACTTGTGACAGAAAGCGGTATCATTAATGCATCCTGGTGAACGTTGTACATTTCCATTACATAATAGGTAGGCGTCAGGATCATCTTTGGTCCGTTAGTAAGGATCACCGACTGCAATACATTAATGCATTGAGCCAGGTTTGCCATTCGTACCCGATCACAATGATTATTGAAAATATTCAGTGTCAATCCGGCGATCATTGCATCACGTATGGTGCTTTGCTGGTATAGAAATGCGCCATTAGTTCCCGGCTCTACATCGTACCATCCGCCCCATTCATCCACCACTAATGCCACTTTCTTTTTAGGATCATATTTATCCATTACTTCACAATTACCCGATACCATGTCTTCCATTCGGGAAGCTTGTTGCATTGTTTGGAAATATTGGCCCTCAGTAAAATTTGTTGCTGAACCTTTATTACCCCAGTCAATCACCGAATAATGATGAATAGAAATGCCGTCAAGTAATTTGCGGGGAATATTTTTCATCAATGCTTCTGTCCATTTAAAATCTTCTGTACCGGGACCCACAGCGATGCGAAACAATCCTTCGCTATTATTATAGCTGGTCATGAAGGTGGCATACTTTTTAAATTGTGTGATGTAATAATCTACATCCATGTGCCCGCCACAATCCCATGATTCATTTCCAACGCCCCAGTATTTTACATTCCACGGTTTTGTTCTTCCGCTTTGCTGGCGCAGATCAGTAAGATAACTGCTGCCATTGGGATGATTGACATACTGCACCCAATCGGCTGCTTCCTGCACAGTACCACTTCCCATATTGATGGCGAGATAAGGTTGAGCTCCGAGCATTTCACACATATCCAAAAATTCATTCGTGCCAAAACTGTTGTCTTCACGGACGTTGCCCCATGAAACATTCTCTGTTGCCTTTCTTTTATTCTTTGGGCCAACTCCATCCATCCAATGATAATTGTCGGCATAACAACCGCCCGGCCAACGCAACACAGGTATCTTTAACTTTCTCAATGCTTCAACCACATCCGAACGAATACCATTCTTGTTCGGAATTGTTTTATTCCCGTCTCCTACATAGAAACCACCATAAATGCAATGTCCCAGGTCTTCGGAAAAATGGCCATAAATGTTTTTGTTGATCGTATCTTTTGCTTGCTCCGGATGCAACGTGACCGTATTCTGTGCGATCAAAGACACAGCTAGTAGCATTGCACTGCTTAATAAAAAAGTTTGTTTCTTCATTTTTTGAAAATATTTATTGTATGACAAGCACTGTTATTCATTCAGATCATTGTTGCACAAATGTGGTAACGCTTTTCGGCGGCAGCGAATCAGTGAAACTGTTATTCGTAACTGTGATCATTGTACCCGGAGCAGTATTTTTATCAGCCGCTGTTGTATATGGCAAAACCTGACTGACACCGGCATTACTCACTGTTATTTTTTGATTAGATATTCCATCACTGGTATTGATAGCTACAATGGTTATTTTTCCGCCGGTATTCTTGTATGCTGAGATCAGAACTGCCGCATTTGAATTAGTGCCTGTTCCCAATCGAACCGAACCCGGAGCAATGAATCTTGCAAATTGCGACATAACGTAACCTCTTTTGGTAATGTTACCGTTATCATCAATAGGTCCGTAAAAACGTTTTCCATACCACCAGATATAAGCGCTGAAATTTGCCTGGGTAAGGCAATTGTGGATCTCAACCGCTGTATTGAGATCAGCTGCGTAGCTTATGTTGGTATCCAGATGTTCGGTCATCCACACTTCTTTTCCTTCGCTTTCTGCCACGGTATTCTCTACAATGCCGCCTCCATAAATATGTCCGCCGACAATATTAACATGCGATGCCGCAGTATTATCATTCAATATTGTATTTGTAAAATTCTGATCGTTGTGAAACGATTCCGGCGCCAGCACTTTTGTGCTTGTTATTAATTGTCCGTAATTTTTCAGGAAATCTCTCATTTGATCGGCAGTCCAGTTACAACTTTCGTAATTAACCGTTATATCCGGTTCGTTTTGTACGGACACAGCATACAAAGGAGCACCATTAGCAGACATGTAATCGGCAAAATCATTCAGATATTTTGCATAAGAAGCGCTGCTGTCTGTAATTAATGATCCTCCGACAATATTGTTATTGGTTTTCATATTGGCAGGAGGACTCCACGGTGTTGCAAGAACTTTCGCTCCCCGTTGTATAGCGCCTTTTGCATTGGCGAGTTCAATAGCACGCCATCCATTGTCTGAAGCCAAACGGATCCTGAGAATATTTAACCCCACTTCATTGGTGCTATTACCAAACAAATGATCCAGGTCACTTGCAGATAAAGATGTGTTGGCGGGAATAAAAACAGTAGCACAGCCGAAACCTTCAATCACCTGCTTGATATCATTTGCCTGGACAGTGACTGCTGCATCAAATGTAAATGTGTTATTATTGCCGGGATTACCTGCATTACCATCTTTTTTTGAACAGGATAAAATCAATAAACCCAGTATCATCGAAAAATATTTTAGAACAGCCCTGTGATAAATAGTATTTATTTTGAACATTGAATAAAGTTTGTTTGGGTATAATCAATTTGATTTTTAAACCTGCTAATTACCAGTTTCAAATGGCGATGCAGGCAATCCTTCCTTATTAAATAAATTCGGATTTACCGGATCATCGGCCCATGCATACCGTACATATTTCGGAGCTTTTATTTCATCACTCCACACCACTACTTTATCGCCTTCTATTTTTGCATTGGCCCAAACAAATTTTTTATCGGCGCCTGCAATAGCAAATTCACTCAATGGTTCACCGTCATTTGTGATCAGTCCGCTTCCAACATTTGTAAATGAAATAATCATTTTATTTCCTTCTATTGTTGATGACTGATAGATCGGGCCCGTAGAAACTATATTTTCTCCGTAAGCAATTTTTTCTGCAGCCAATGCTAAACGATCACCGACATCTTTTTTCCGGTCAGGATGAATATCATTCCATTCCCCAAGATCAATAGCAACCGCCATTGCCGTATTGGGAACGGATAATGATTTCAATTGCGATTCTCTCAATTCGGCCCACTGACTTTCTGAAGGCAGATAATTGTAATCCATAAAACCGGGAAGCTGTACATATAAAAAAGGTATTTCACCTTCTTTCCATTTGTTGCGCCAATCAGTGATCATGGCCGGTTGCAACTTTGCATATTCCGCAGCATGATTGGTGTTACTTTCACCCTGGTACCAAACAAATCCTTTAATAGCATAATTTATTTCCGGCGCTACCATCGTATTGTATAGTGCAGTTGGCGCATTTTGTGCGGAAAAACCACCGCCCCCACCAAAGCCACGTCTCGGTTCAAATACTTCACCCACTTTATATTGCCAATAACCTTTCAGGTCAACTGTATCACTTCCGGCAAAAAGATAATAGGGTTTATCGGGAACAAAACCACCTTTACCAAAATTGTTGGTAACACGAACCACAAATAAATTTTTTCCTGCTTTCAGCAAACCATCAGGAACAGCATATCTTCTTTGCGGATATTGATAAGTCGTATTGCCCACTTCTTTTCCATTTATATATAAAGCATCTGCATCAACAATTCTTCCTAAAAAAACTTTAGCAGGCTTACCAATCATTGATGCAGGTACATCAATTTCCCTGCGATACCAAACCACTCCATTCAGATCTTTCAATCCCTGGTCTTCCCAGTAACCGGGAATGCCGATCTGAAGCCATTCTTTCGGAACATAAGCCGGATCATACCATTTCGTCGGACCTTCGAGTCCTTTATCTACCGGCCCCGGTATATTTCCGCCGCCACCTCCGAATCTTCTTCTTGAAAAACTGTTGATATAAGCCGTGTCTTTATTTTTTTGAACCGTGCTTAGAATATTTGGAAATTCTTTCAGTGCATCTTCGCTCATGAACGCTTCTATTGGCACACCGCCCCAACTTGAATTAATAATGCCGATCGGAACATGATATTTTTCGTAAAGTGCTTTTGCAAAAAAATAAGCAACAGCAGAAAAATCCAGCACATCCTGCGGATTTGCCGACTTCCAATAACCAAATGGAAGATCATCTTTTGGGCCCTGTAGATCAGTAACGTTCGGAACCCAAAACTGTCTTATCTCCGGATAATTCGCATTGACAATTTCATCGGGATAACGAACACTATGCAGTTTCATTTGATGCACCATATTTGACTGACCGGAACAAAACCAAACATCACCGATCAATATATCATGCAGAGTGATCTTGTTCTTGCCGCTAATATCCATTGTATAAGGTCCTCCTGCAGACATAGACGCAAGCTGCATCATCCATTTACCATCATCACCTGTTTTTGTTTTATAATTTTTACCATTGAATTTTACCGTTACTTTTTCTCCTTTCGACGCCCAACCCCAGATA
>DASZPW010000208.1:0-3583 GCA_035550155.1 Chitinophagaceae bacterium
GAATAAAAAAGTGATCGATATAATAAAAATAACAGTGGCCAGGATCGTAATATAGGTCAGTGTATCTTCCGCTCTTTTTTCCGTTATCTGATTTTTATTTTTGATCGCATTCATGTTAAGGGAAATAATAGATTGTATTTGTGATGAAATTATTTTTTTTAGCACCTGTGTCGTATCACCCGCTTTCCATTGATCAAATTCATGGCGGAGACTTACAGTAGCAGAATCCTCGCCGGGCTCAGTAATATTTTCTTCCTGTTGTTTTAGATAAAAATCAAATTGCTGCATTGCATGTGCCGGGGCGATCGGAAAACTGTCCAATTGCCGTTGCATTCCATGGCAATAGGTCAGCGTTTCATAATTATTTTTGATGATCTTATTGGCATCGTTTTTAAGCCGCACTAAAAAAAAGATGGACGGGCCTCCCAACAGTATCAATAGAACAAAAAAGAAAATTGTTCCCAGCTGTATCTTATTTTTTACAGTGACGGCCATCAGGATAATATTACAAGGTCCACATCATTTTTTGAAAGTGTTTTAAGCAACTGGTTGAACACATTGGTTCGAAGGATCACCTGGAATAAATTCAGGTGCGGCTTGCCGATACATACTGTTGTGATCCTTTTATCAACTACAGTTTCCATAATCGCTTTGCCGATATTATCATTTTTAACCTGGATCACTTCGGCCCCAAGTTCCGTTGCATTCTTAAAGTTATTGATAAGATACCGTTGCTGTGCTAAAGGTATTTTATCCGGCGATTCCCTCGGCGTTTGCACATACAATACATACCATTTGCTGTTATAATAAGAAGCCAGCCTTGCCGTTTTCCGGATGATATGCTGCGCCGTTTCGTTGTTGGAAGAAATGCAGGCGAGGAAATGTTCATGTCGCCATTTCGTCTCTTTAGATTCTATTTCATAATCCACTTTTCGTTCAACCTGTCCCGCTACTTCCTTTAATGCCAATTCCCGTAATTGCAGGATCTTTTCGGGTTTGAAAAAATTCTGCAGAGCCTGTTGCACTTTTGTGTGATCGTAAATTTTCCCCTCTTTCAGCCTGGTGATAAGCTCATCAGCAGTGAGATCAATGTTCACCACTTCATCTGCCAGTTGCAAAAGTTTGTCCGGCACTCTTTCTTTTACTTCTACCCCTGTTATTTGCCTGACATCATCATTAATGCTTTCAATATGCTGAATATTCACAGCGCTGATCACATTTATGCCTTGTTCAAGGATATCCACAACATCCTGCCATCGTTTTTCATTTTTGCTTCCCGGAATATTCGTGTGCGCCAGTTCATCTATGATCACAATATCCGGATGCAATAATAAAATAGTCTGCACATCCAGTTCATCCAATAACTTTCCTTTATAAAAAACCTGGCGACGGGGAATCACCGGCAATCCTTCAATCAATGCTTCGGTATCTTTTCTTCCATGCGTTTCTACATAACCAACTTTTATATTGATCCCTTTTTTTAAAAGCTGATGCGCTTCTTCGAGCATACGATAAGTTTTTCCTACACCGGCGCTCATACCAATGTAGATCTTCAGCTTACCTCTCGTGTCTGTTCGATTCAGGTTCAAAAACTGCTGAACCCTTTTTTCTTTATTTTCCTGTTCGGTCATTTAAAATTTCAATGCAAGTGATGTCGTGACAAAACTATCATTATCGGTCACATCACTTTCTTTTGTGAAAATGGCATCCTTGCTGCGCAAAGTTCTGAATTCTGTTCTCCAAACCATATTTCCCGTGATATTGTGGTCAAAATTTATAGACGCTCCAAAAGTTTTGAATCCACTCGGTGTTCCAGTCGAAATAATAATCCCGTTCCTGTCGCTATAATATTCGCCACGAACAGCAATTGCCCATTTGTCGTTGGGTGTAAACCTTGCGATAAGCACGGGACTATATATTGTATTCTTATTACTGCTTCCTTTACTCACTTGTTCCCTTCCAACATCAAATCCAGCTATCAATCCAATTTTATCATTCACTTGAAAAATTCCGTAGAAGTTGTTGTAAAAACGGATCAGTCTTGCGCTATCCGGTTTATCCGTACCTAAAAAAGTGCTCCAGTTAATTGTGACTTTAGATGATGGAGTGTATGTGATCTGTGTACCCCAACTCATCATAGAGTTTCCGGGAACTCTTGTGATCCGTTGCCATCCATTTAGTGCAAGAGCGCTGAATAACCATTTACTATTCTTAGAAGTATAAGTGATCTTTGCGCCACTTTCAAAATAAGGTGTATTGTCTGCAACAATACAACGTGTAAGATTCCAGCAATCTTTTCCGATCGCACTTTCAAAACCGATATGTGATGCAAATACTCCTGCATCAATCCACAAATTTTCTTTTTTTGAAATTTTAACTCCTACATTTCCTTCATACAAATTTTTTAAAACCCCTGGTTCAGCGGAATAGTTAGCATTCATATAAGTGCCCGTTGCCAAGGCAATATTTGCCCTGATTCTTTCCGTATTATAGCTGCCTCTTATCATTGCAAGGTTTACATTGAATTCATTATGCCGGTTATAACTATACACAAATGAAGGCCTGTTATTGTCTGCAGGCTTATTAAAATCATAGCTATAATAAGCTTCAGCATACCCGCTATAGCTTAACGGATTATTTTGTTTAGCAGAATCCTGTGATACGGCGGCTATACTCATCAACAGGGCTGCCCCTGTCAAAATCTTTTTCATCGTTCTATTATTTTAAATTGTCAAGATCAATATTCAATTGCAATACATTTACCTTTTCCGTTCCGAATAAACCTAAAAGTGGTTTTTCAATGTGCTCTTTCACTAGTTCTTTAATTTTTGTTTCCGGAATATTTCTAACAGCAGCAATTCTTTTCACTTGCACATAAGCTCCCTGCACAGAAATGTCAGGATCCAGTCCGCTTCCTGAAGCAGTAACCATATCGGAGGGAATTTCTTCTTTTTTTATCCTTGGATTATGCACCAAAAATGTATCGATCCTATCCTGAACTTGTTTTAAATAATCAGGATTAGTTGGTCCTTTATTACTTCCACCAGAACCCGCAGCATTATAATCAACTGCAGAGGGGCGGTCCCAGAAATATTTATCAGCAGTGAATTTCTGGCCGATCAATTTATACCCGACTACTTTGCCATTTACTGTTACAGATTCTCCTTCACCTTTTGCCGGAGCTGCCTGCGCAATTCCCCAAATGAATAAGGTATACACTCCGCAGAAAAAAAGAATGCAGACTATGGTGAGTCTTATTGCCGGTGAAAGATTTTCTTTCATGTCTTTAAAATTTTAAAACCAAATAGATACAATTAAATCAATTAATTTTATTCCAATGAATGGAACAATAACCCCTCCAAAACCATAGATCAATAAATTTCTTCGCAATAGAGCCGATGCTCCGATAGGCTTATATGCTACTCCTCTTAATGCCAACGGGATCAATAGAGGAATAATAATAGCGTTAAAGATCACAGCAGATAGAATGGCGCTTTCAGGACTATGAAGATTCATGATATTCAGTGCCTGCAAGCCCGGTATGGAAATAATGAATAATGCCGGAACAATTGCAAAATATTTT
>DASZPW010000209.1:0-10609 GCA_035550155.1 Chitinophagaceae bacterium
GCAGCGATTAGGAAAGAAACGAATCATTGCGGAGACAGGAGCCGGCCAACATGGCGTAGCTACAGCAACTGTATGTGCATTGAAAGGATTGCCGTGTATTGTGTATATGGGAGAAAAAGATATGGAACGCCAGGCGCCGAATGTGGCGAGAATGAAAATGCTTGGTGCTACGGTGATACCTGCAACAAGCGGCAGCAAGACATTGAAAGATGCAACGAATGAAGCAATCCGTGATTGGATTAATCATCCGGATGACACACATTATATAATCGGTTCGGTGGTGGGGCCGCATCCTTATCCGGATATGGTGGCGAGATTTCAAAGTGTGATCAGTGAAGAAATGCGCTGGCAATTGAAAGAAAAAACTGGAAGCGAATTACCGACGCATGTGATCGCTTGTGTAGGCGGCGGCAGCAATGCGGCCGGTGCGTTTTATCATTTCCTGGATGAAGTGTCCGTTCAACTGATCGCCGTGGAAGCAGCAGGAATGGGAGTGAACAGTGGTCACAGCGCTGCAACAACTCAACTTGGCAAGCCGGGTATTTTGCATGGCAGTAAAAGTTTAGTGATGCAGACAGAAGACGGACAAGTGATCGAGCCGCATAGTATTTCTGCAGGGTTGGATTATCCCGGTATCGGTCCGATGCATGCACATTTATTTGAAACAGGCCGTGCTACATTTTTAAGTGCTACCGATGATGAAGCGATCGACGCCGCATTTGAATTAGCAAAAATGGAAGGTATCATTCCTGCATTGGAAAGTGCACATGCCATTGCAGCATTGAAACAATTGCGGTTTCGAAGCAATGATGTAGTTACAATTTGTTTGAGTGGAAGAGGAGATAAGGATATGCAGACGTATATGAAGGAAATGGAGAAATGAATGTTCGTTTAGAATTTTGCAATTGAAAATTTTTACAAAATACAATGGGAAGAATTGAAGAATTATTTAAAAGGAAAAAAGAAAAAATTCTAAACGTTTATTGCACCGCAGGCTTTCCTAATCTGGATTCCACTCTTCAAGTGATGAAAGCGTTGCAGGAAAACGGCGCTGATATGATCGAACTTGGTATCCCTTACAGCGATCCGCTGGCTGATGGACCCGTTATTCAACAAAGCAGTTCGGAGGCATTGAAAAATGGAATGACCATAAAAATACTTTTTGAACAATTAAAGGATCTCAGAAAAGACATTTCTATTCCGGTTTTGCTGATGGGTTACATGAATCCCGTTCTTCAATATGGATTTGAAAAATTTTGTGCTGATACGGCTGCCATTGGCGTTGATGGATTGATCCTTCCCGACCTTCCGGAATTTGAATTCGAAAACGAATACGGGGCCGTCATAAAAAGATACGGGTTGGATTTTGTTTTCCTGGTAACACCTGAAACATCAACGGAGCGTATCGAAAAACTGGATGCACTAAGCTCCGGATTTTTATATGCCGTGTCTTCGTCTTCTACAACAGGAAGTGATAAGGACATGAACGATGTAGAACAATACCTGGAAAAACTGAAAAGCCTTCAACTCAAAAACCCGGTGTTGGTTGGTTTCGGTATAAAAGATAAAACTACTTTTGAATCAGCTTGCAGACACGCCAGCGGCGCTATTATCGGCAGCGCCTATATTAAAGCATTGGAAAAGAGCACTAATATTGCTTCGGACACCCGGACTTTCCTTTCATCCATTTTACAATGAAACACTTTTATCCTTGCTGTCCGTTTTGTAATTTTGCGTTTGCTTTTAATCAAACAAATTCATGAAAACGATCAAACAAGTATTTTTTCTTTTACTATTCGTACCGTCATCAATTTTTGCACAAAAAGATAATAATGGTTTTGTTATCACCGGAAAAGTCACCAACCTTTCCAATGGGTCCGAAGTAAAGATCATTAATGGCAATACTAAGGCTGATTTTGCAAAAGGGACTGTAACGAACGGAACTTTTGTATTAAAAGGTTCCGTGCCTGAGCCGGGATTGTATGCAATATCTTTCGGCGGCAATACACAGTTTCAATTTTATCTGGAAAATAGCAAGATCAGCATTACCGGCGATGCCAAACAAATGGATCAACTAAAGGTTAACGGCTCATCTTCACAAAATGATTTTAAGGATTTTCAAAATACATTTGATCCGCTGGTTCGGGAACAAAACGCTTTGGCATCAACCATCAATTCTTTACAGGGCGGTTCGGAAAGGGATTCATTGATGACCATTTATTATGCTACGCAAAATAAGATACAGCAGGCTGTAGATAATTTTATAAAAAGCAAACCTCATTCTATCGTTTCTCCATTCGTGTTGTTTGTGACCTCACAGTTTTATGATGATATTTCGTTGCTGGAAAAACGTTTCAATGTGTTGGATAGCGCAGTTCAACATTCGGAGATCGGTACTTCACTGGCAAATTATATTGCTTATAATAAAGTGGGAGCTGTAGGTACTGATGCATTGGATTTCACCCAGCCAGATACCAGTGGTGCTCCTGTTGCTTTGTCTTCATTCCGGGGAAAATATGTCCTGGTAGATTTTTGGGCAAGCTGGTGCCGTCCCTGTCGCATGGAGAATCCGAACGTGGTAGCCAGTTATAATAAATTCAGGAATAAAAATTTCACCGTGTTGAGTGTGTCTTTAGATAAACCGGGTGACAAAGACAAATGGATGGATGCCATTCATAATGATAAACTGACCTGGACGCATGTCAGTGATCTGCAATTCTGGAATAATGCTGCAGCTGTATTATATCATGTACAGCAGATACCACAAAATATGTTGATCGATCCGAATGGAAAGATCATTGCTCGTGATCTCCGGGGCCCTGAATTAGACAGCAAACTCTGCGAAATATTAGGTTGTAGCAACTAATTAAAAAAAATCTTCGCAACTGCGAAGATTTTTTTTACTATCAACCAACGCAAGCAATCGCTAATTGATATCTTTTCCTTCTTTAAGTTTTTGAATGGCTGTTTCAATTGATGATTTATTTTGCTGATCCGGCGCCATCGACAAGGCTTGTTCCGCATATTTTAAAGCAGTAGTATAATCTCCATTAGCAGAATATCCTCTCGCCAATCCCATCAATGTAGTGAATTGATTAGGATTTTTATCATAATTCATTTTGAAAACTTCTAATGCTTCTTTAGGTTTTTTCTGAGCGATCAAGGAACGTCCGTATTGATGGAGCTCATTCATAGAAGCAAGCGGCAATGCTTTTTTCATGACTGATGCTGCTTCATCCTTTTTCCCAAGTTTTTCTAAAATTCCTGCTTTAGTACTCCATGCTCCAAAATTTTTATCGCCGCCAAATATTCTGCTTGTTGCAGAGTCGGCCCACAACAATGCTTCATCAAGATTAGTGTTGTTGGTGAGACACCATTGTGCTGCCTGGTCCCAGCTTTCCCATGTAAATCCTTTATCAGTTCTTAATTCACGATGGAAAGATGCTAACTGGTCTTTTATCAAATTGGTTTGAATACGAAATGGGATCATCAGTTTTTCCCATTGTAATGCGATGGTAGCTGCATCCGCTGTTTCATTGATAAATTCATATTTCAACCATTCTACACTTTTATCCAATGCCACTGGTTTTACTTTTACTCTCAGTGCATCTTCATTTGCATCATAGAAAAAATGTCCCCAGGAAGTGGAATTTTTGGAGAAGATCAAGGTACATTCATTTGGGGCATACGCTATAAAGAATCCGTATCTCCCTGCTGGCAACGTTTGTCCTTCGATCGTTACATCATTGGAAAATTCAATCGTTGTGTTTTCATTGGCGCCGGCTCTCCACGGTGCAGATTTGCTGCTGCCGAAACCTGGATCGGTAAAACCAACCGGTATTAATTGACCCCATATTTTTCCTTCACGGCCTTTTACTCCGGGGCGGTCATAATGAATCGTGACATCTGTAAGACCGATTCGTTCGGAAACAGATGCTTTTTTGTTACCGCCACTGGGAGTGGTTGTAAGAAATTGAGAAAATGCAATGGAAGAAATAGTGGAGCAAATCAAAATTGCCATAAGTTTTTTCATAACGAAAAATTTTAATGATGTTAAGCTAAACAAGAAATGAAGCACATACAAAAGATTATTACCAATGTGTCGGAAAAATGATAAGCGGAAGAAAAATGAGGCCTGAGTAAACTACTTCGTATTTTTCTCCGATTCTATTACGCAGCTTTCAGGACGCTGGTATTGCCTGAAAAAAATAAATACCCGGTTTAATCGTTTGAGTAATAAGCAGGTCAAACAAACGCCATCATGCAAATTTATCGGCTGAATTGTCTTAATTTCAACGCTTTCGGAACTATGATACATGTGAATGCAAAATGGAGAACATTTTTCTTGTGTGTTGCAATGATTTTTGTGGCATTCCCGGCCATATCGCAGTTGCAGAGTTGTCCGGCGAATATCAATTTTGGTGTCGGCGATATTTCATCCTGGTCTGCTAAGACAGGTTTGGTGAATGGTCCCAGTCAGAATTTTCCAGCTCCAAATCCCGGTGTTACAACTATTCCTGAATATAGCATCTCAACTACAGGAATCCAGGTGATCACCAGTTCCTACAATGATCAGTATGGCGGATTTCCAACCATCCCGGTTATTAATGGATATTCTTACGGATATTCAGTGAAGCTTGGTTCCAATTCTACTTCGTGGGATTTGCATGGCAACGTACCTAACCCCGGTGGATTCACCCGTTCTATTACTTATGCGATCAATGTTCCGGCAGGACCGGCCACGGTTCCCTATACGATGACATATGCGTATGCGATGGTATTGGAAAACGGAACGCATAATTCCAATGAACAACCTTTGTTCAAAGCTACATTGACAACACCCGACAGTGTGGTGACTTGTGCATCACCTGAATATTATCTGCCGACATTCAATAACGCAGGAGGAGGTGGCAGCGGATCTACCGGAGCTACGCTGGATACTGCAACTGCTCTTGCAAATGGATTTTCGCTCAGTCCTGTTTTATTTTTATCACATGCCGGTGCCGGAGGTGCTACCGGTATATTATTGCAGGATGTTTGGACAAAAGGATGGACGGAAGTGACTTTCGATCTTTCTGCATATCGGGGCCGAACAGTGAACCTTACCTTTGAGGCGGATAATTGTGTGCCGGGTGCACATTTTGCTTATGCTTATGTTGCGCTAAGAGATAATTGTGCCGGACTTCAGATCAGTGGCAGTCCTGTTGCCTGCATCAATAGTACATTGGAGTATTCTGTTCCTGCTTTAGCTAATGGTTCTTACAATTGGACAGTGCCTGCCGGATGGACTATAAATTCAGGAGGAAATACCAACATTATTAAAGTTACAGTTGGAAATACCGGCGGCTCTATCACAGTTCATGAAGTAAATGGTTGTGCTGATCTGCGAGATACAATTGACGTGACCACAAGTCCGCCAACAGTAGCAGGTCAGGTGACTGCTAACAATACAGTTTGCTCCGGCAACAATAGTACTAATTTGACATTGAATGGTGAAGTAGGAAATATTCTTAATTGGATATCCACAACTGATGGAGTAAACTGGACGACGATCACGAATACTACAAATACCTACACTGCTCAAAATCTTACGGCTACCACTCAATTTGCTGCAGTAGTTCAGAATGGAAGCACTTGTAGTATCGATAGCAGTGCTGTTGCTACTGTTACAGTTGATCCGAAAAATGTAGGTGGTGCAATTACACCATCTTCCGGTAGTTTTTGCTTAGGTCAATCTACAAATAGTCTTCTATCTCTATCAGGAAATACGGGCAATGTGGTGAATTGGCAGCAATCAAATGATGCAACAAACTGGAGCAATGTTGTACCAGCTAATACAAATTCCTTTTACAATGTGAATTCGATCTTTACAACAACATATTACAGAACGATAGTTAAAAGCGGTGTATGTCCGGCTGATACCAGCGCCATCGCAACGATCAATTTTTTCAACACACCTTATCCGGATGCTTCCATCAATCCGCCCAACGCTTCCATTTGTTATGGAACATCAGTACCGATAAATGCGACGATCAATATAGGAACCAGTTATACATGGTCACCTGCGGGTACATTACAAAATCAGGGACCAGGATCCGTCAGCACTATTCCATATAATATCAATGCAACTGCATATCCACCGGGAACCACAAATTATATACTTACCGTTACCAATGCCGGATGTCCGAATGCATTTATGGATACATTTCATGTTGCCGTTTCACCCCGCATCATTGTATTTGCAGGAAATGATACTTCTATTGTGGCGGGACAATTATTGCAATTAAATGCAACAGCGAATACACCTACTGCAAATTTATTTAACTGGACACCGGGTACCGGCCTTAACTTCACTAACATTTCTAATCCTGTCGCCAATCTTGGGCAGGAAGTAGGCGATTACATCATTTATATCGTGAGAGCAACGGATAGCGTCGGTTGTTACGCTGAAGACGATATTAAAGTAACGATCTTTAAAACCGGGCCGGATATTTTTGTTCCATCCGCTTTTACTCCGAATGGTGATGGAAAAAATGATATCATCAAACCGATCTGCGTTGGGATTTCTCAATTGAATTATTTCCGCATTTACAATCGCTGGGGGCAACTAGTGTTTAGCACCAGCCAGATGGGCAAAGGGTGGGATGGAACCATCGGAGGTTCTTTGCAGGCTACCGGAAATTTTGTGTACATGGCACAAGGAATTGATTACACCGGGAAAGTTATTTTCAAGAAAGGGAATGTGGTGTTGATACGTTAATGGCAAAAAAATTTTAAAGACGTTACATCAATTGCCTCTTATAAAGCTGTATCGCATTTTCAAACCCTAAGTAGATGGCATCGCAGATCAATGCATGTCCGATGCTTACTTCATCCAGCCATGGAATATTTTGTTTGAAGAATTTTAAATTTTTCAGATCAAGATCATGACCGGCATTTAATCCTAATTTTAATTCTCTTGCTTTTTTTGCGGCAGCTACATAAGGAACAATTGCCTGTTCTCTTTTACTTAAAGCATATTGTTTGGCATAGCTTTCTGTATAAAGCTCAATGCGGTCGGTGCCGGTAGCCGCAGCGCCTTCCACCATCTCAATTACAGGATCAACAAAAATAGAAACCCGTATTCCTGCTTTTTTGAAAACGCCAATGATATCAATTAAATAATTTTTGTTTTTGATGGTGTCCCATCCATGATCAGAAGTTAATTGTCCTAATGCATCGGGAACCAATGTGACCTGATGAGGTTTTACTTCCAAAACAAGATCTACAAATTTTTGTTCCGTACAATTGCCTTCAATATTGAACTCGGTAGTGATGATCTTTTTTATTTCACGAACATCATTGTACCGTATATGCCGTTCATCCGGTCTTGGATGCACAGTCACTCCATCAGCCCCGAAGCGTTGTGCATCTATGGCGGCTTTTACTACGTCAGGATTATTACCGCCTCTCGAATTGCGAAGCGTTGCGAATTTGTTGATGTTTACCGAAAGTTTCGTCATGTTATTTCTGCACTTTAATAAGCGTTACTCCATGCGGAGGAACCCTCGTTGTAAATGAAAATCCGAATGTGCCTAAATTCTTTTGTCTCCACAGATCTCTTACTTCACTGCGTGAATCAATTCCGAGATCAGCAGAACTGACTGAGATGTTTTGATAACTATCATCCAAATTAAAAATCCCGATTGCTTTGCTTCCATCTTCGAGATCTTTCATCCACACCTGGTACTTATCTTTTTTGATCGCCTGATAAGCTTGTTTACCCAATGGATCCTGGTCCACCGCCAGCACTTCATCATTGGTTAAAAGATTTACAGTGAAATCATCCATCTTGCTGATGTCACAACCAATGAGCAACGGTGCAGATAATAAACACCACAAGCTGATATGAGTGTATTGTTCATCCGGTGTCAATCCTGTTTGATGCAGATTTTCTCCCCAACCCACCATTCCTACTATGAGCATATCAGGATCATTCCACCTTCCCGGTTTCGCATATTTATATTGGATGGTTTGATTAAATCCGATAGAAGAGAGGCTATTCCAGTTGTCCCTGATGTCGCCAGTTGTTCTCCAGCAATTGCCGTCCACTTTATCTCCCCATTCCCAAACTTTTTTCATTCCGTATTGACAGAGGCTGTAATGAATATCTCTTTTTTGTGAACGCAATGCTACCTGCATCACTTTGTAAGGTTTTTCATATGCTGCCAAGGAAGTATCTCCTTTTGCAATGCTTTGATAACTGCACCAATCATATTTCAAATAATCAATTCCCCAACTGGCATAAGTTGTGGCATCCTGTTTTTCATGTTGCCATGAACCGAGATAACCACCACAGGTTCTTGGCCCGGGTGAAGAATAAATCCCGAATTTCAATCCATGATCATGCAGCCAGTTGCCCAATACTTTCATGTCAGGAAATTTGCTGTTAGGTACAATCTCTCCTTTATCATTTCTTTTTTCTGCTTCCCATCCGTCATCAATATTCATGTAAGTCCATCCGTGATCAATAAGCCCTTTGCTGATCAGTGCCTGAGCAGAGCTGATCACTTTTTCTTCGCTCACACTTAATCCCCAGCAGTTCCAGCTGTTCCATCCCATTGGAGGAGTTAATGATAAAAGATTGCCGCATTTCACAGTAAATTCTTCTGTGGCTTCGCCCAAAGAATTTTTTACCACAAAATTCATTTTATACGTTCCGGCTTTCAATAATTTTCCAGCGATGATGCCGGTAGCGCTGTCCACTTTCAGACCAGCGGGTAAATGTTGTACCGAATACGACAATGGTTTTTGACCGGTGGCAGGGATCTTAAATAAGAATGGAGAACCGGGGCGAACGCCAAATACTGTGGCGCCATTGATCCTTGGTGTTGATGGCGGTAATGGCGTTAAAATATATGGTGTGACTTTATGAATGCTTACTGATTTTTTTGTATTGCCTTCGATGAATTGTGCTTCGATATCGTATCGTTTATCTTTTGGAACATCCAATTCTGCCACGATATTTTTATCAAATGTTACGATCAGTTCCCGGTCTTCCGATTTTATTATTTTCCCATTTTCTGAATCGGTCACCCGAAGTTGTAACAATCCTGGAATTGATTGCCGGATATTATTAGTAAGCACAAACGGGACGATCAATTTATCATTTTCTCCTGCCCGGCTATCTCTGAAACTAAGTTTGATGCCATCAATAAGGTCCATCATGTTTATAAATGGTGTGCCGCTGTAAATTCCGCCAAGCCCGCCGCCATCATATACTTTTATGGCAATGATATTTTCTGCGTCCCAACGGATCAACGAATCATTGGTGCCGAGATGGTATTCTCGAGGTTCACTCCATTTGCTCACATAACCTCCGGGATCGCTGGGAAATGCGCCTTCTTTACCGATCAGTTTTCCATTCAGGTACACTTCATCTGCGTCATCAATTTTTGCGAGGTTGATACGAAGCGTATCTTTCCAATATGAAGAATTTTTAAGCGACGAAGGAATTATGACGTGAATGCGATACCATCCATAACCGTCGAAATCTTTATATCCCTGTTCATCCCATGCCTCGTTTGTTTTTACGGTTTGCCATTTACTGTCATCAAAGGATGGCTGGCTGTAATTTTTATTATCACCCGTTTTGATACGAGCTTCCGGCATGTCTATTCGTTGCTGTGCTGAAAGAAAAGAACAGCAGGCGCAACAGACCAGTAAAAGAAAAAAGGTTCTCATGTTATTATTTAAATAGTTTCCAAAATTAACGATAAAGACAAATTGCTAAATAGTTTTTAAATATTCAAAGAAGAAGTTGTGATCAGCTTTGTTTGTTTATTTTTACTATATCAAATATATCTATGCGACATAAATTTCTGCAGCTTTTATTATTACTGTTTTTGATACCAGCGATTACTCATGCTCAATCAACTCCACCTTCCGCAGAAGCAGTAATGAAAGAAGCGTATCAGCAAGCCGCCAAAGAAAACAAAAACGTTTTTGTGATCTTTCATGCATCCTGGTGTGTTTGGTGCCATAGAATGGACAGCAGCATGAGTGATGCTTCCTGTAAAAAATATTTTGATGATAATTTTGTGATTCGTCACCTGACTGTAGATGAATCAAAAGATAAAAAGAACCTGGAAAACCCCGGTGCCGACGCTTTCAGAAATAAATATGGAGGCAATGACCTGGGAATTCCTTATTGGCTCATTGTTGATCCCAACGGTAGGCTATTGGCTGATTCCCGGATAAGATCAGATGCAAATGTGAATAGCCAACCTGGAGATAATTCCGGATGTCCTGCTACGGAAAAAGAAGTGGCTTATTTTATTAAAGTTTTGAAACAAACATCAAAAATTAACGCATCAGAAGAAGCAGCAATAATAAAGCGTTTCCGGCAAAATGAACACTGAGGTTTCAGTGGAAGCAAAGAAAATATCCATATTATGAGAATGTCATTTTTGATCTTATTATTTTTTTCTGTTCCTGCTTTTTCCCAGGATTGCAATCTTCAGAAAGATAAAGACCCGATCACTAACCAACCGAAGATCTCTACCGGTTTTTTCAATTTGCAAACAGCCACTCTATCCATTGACGCAGACAGTAAGAACATAGATTTCTT
>DASZPW010000210.1:0-2892 GCA_035550155.1 Chitinophagaceae bacterium
TGCTTTTTTCATCCATTCTGCTATATAGGCGTCAACCGGTGAAGCCAACAGGTGCAGGTTATTTTCTTCGTCCTGCATCAGGAATAACATCGG
The DNA here is from genome assembly GCA_035550155.1 of Chitinophagaceae bacterium. Taxonomy (GTDB): domain Bacteria; phylum Bacteroidota; class Bacteroidia; order Chitinophagales; family Chitinophagaceae; genus UTBCD1. The sequence goes on from DASZPW010000210.1 coordinate 94, forward strand.
CAGTTCATAATGGCGAATGGTTTTGTTAGCAAGTTTGCCTTTCATTTCTAATTGAAAAAATGGGCCTTTATCTGTCAGTTGAAAAAAAAGTTGGGGATGAACCCCTGACAGCGTTACCTGTCGTGTAAGGCTTTTCGGTGGTTTGCCCCTGAGGTCTCTTTTTCTATATATACCGCAGGTAAAGACATGTGATTGCTTTTGCAATAAAGGCCATAACTTTTCCCATGCAGAAAAATATGCTGTGTAGCGACTGATATCAACCGGTTCTTCATAGCGGGAGAATAAACGGCCCGGCAGTTTTTCCGCTTCTTTAAATAAGGCAAGGCATTGCTCATTGAGGAACTTTTGCTCGTCCGTCAGCAGGTGGGCGTATTCTTTTTGAAGGCCGGTAAGAAAAGGATAAAAATTTTTTACTTCTGTTCCTGCTTTATTCAGTTTGCCCATGCAGGGTAGCACAAATGGCGGATGCTCTTTTCTTCTTATGCTTACAACCATATAGCATAATACATCCGCTTCGCTTTTTCCTATTGGTCTTTTGGCGGGCAATATCGTAAAGGCTCTCATTGCATCATCAAAGCGAGGCGTATCGCGTAGCTTATAGACGGCACCGAGCGTTTCTTTTGGTTGTATGTCCCGTCCGTAATAGCTGTTTCTTTTCCTAAAGTGTTTCTTATGCTTTACCGACATTTCATACAAACCATCGGGACGGAATTGCTCAAAATAATCCGTGCCTTCATACCAGCACAACCTATCCAGCGCTTTGAATGCATGGATGCAAAGAGTTTCCACCTCCTGGCCGCAACTGCAGGCTACCTGAAATTTGTCTTTTTCTATATCAACGATTAATTCATACGTAGTATCAATATAACTGTTCTTCATTTTAAGCTTTCCTTTTTTAAAGCCCGACACTTTCAGTGTCGGTGAATACCAGCCTTTCTTCCTCGTAAGCCCGCTATCAATTACATTATGCAGTGCTTCTTTGGAAAGATAATAATCATCTCTTCCGAGGGGGATAGTATAAGGATCAGAGGCATTTCGTAATGCGGATAAAATGACTTGCTCTTTCATTGCGTAAGATTTAAGAATTTTAAAAAAGGTTGCTGCTTTTGAAAGCGGGCAACCCCTTTTACTGGCGGTAAGAATTGTGGACGGATGCAAGTAAGAAATGGTTTTTGCCGTAACCTACCATTGTTGCTTGTGTTTTACCGGGGAAAGGGTGTATCTTACAAATGCAGATTGTTTATCTTTATGGCCTCTCCCTAAAGAGAGGGACTTGAGATAAATAAACAGAAAGATTCATTAAACGTTAGCAGCATGAATGAAAAAACTGTACACGAAGGAAGAAATGTAAAACGGATACGAGAGATATTGGGAATAAAACAAGATGCGTTGGCTTCAGAGTTAGGACTAAGCCAACAAGCTGTTTCTGCATTGGAGCAAAAAGAAGCATTGGATAAGGATATGTTGGAGAAAGTGGCAAAGGCATTAAAAGTTCCCGCTGAAGCAATAAAAAAATTTAATGAAGAAAGTGTAATCAACAATATTTCCTGCACATTTAATGACAATGCCGCAAATAATGTCAATTATAATTTAAGCCCTGCGGATAAAGTTTTAGAACTATTTGAAGAAAATAAAAGACTTTATGAAGCTTTACTAAAAAGCGAAAGAGAAAAAGTGGCTTTGATGGAGAAAATGTTGGATAGAAAATAGAGATTAGTTATTTTTATTATCGAATTTTCATAAATTAAAGTTTAAAGGCAACGCCCCTGTCCAGGGGCTTTTTTTTGGAATTATATAAAGTATTAGCTGATGGCGGATGGCTATCGCCTAGCTTTTTAAATTTCCGGATTGTGCAAAAAGAGCGGTAGAGAGGAGTTAGTATATCCAGAGATCTCCTTGATGTGTTTTTGGGCCTTGGAGCTACGACATGGCGATGGAAAAAAATTGATCGTTTCTTATCAGAAACCGGGAAGAAGGACTAAAAACGGGCAAACATACAACGGGACGGTAGATAGGTTTTTGTTTCATACGGTGCGGTTTAGGGTTAATGATCTTTAACTGAGCTGCAAGATAAAATGGTAAAAATAATTCTGCAATACCACTTTCCGGGTATATGCTTTTTGCAAGTATTTGTTTTTAAAATTGCTTTGAGGATTTTAAACGGGAGATTAAAATGCGATTAGAAAAAAATAATGATTTGAGAGAAGGGAATTAAGGAGGACAAAATTGTAAATGACATTTACGCAGTTCGCTGGCATAAATTTACTATGGTTATCAATAAGAATTTATACCAGAAGTGGCGTATATTTAAGAGTTGGCAGTAATTTTATGGAGACAATCTACATACAATTTGAAGTACCAAAAAGCGAAAGCCAAACTTCGCCAGACGGACTTTTAAAGAAGTCTTTAAAAAAAGCAATCATAGGAGTTTTGACAACTGTTATTCCAAAAGCAAATCCAGACTATGAGAACCAAATTGATAATGTAAAGAGTTGGCTTGTTGAACTTGAAACTGATTCAGGAATTCCACAAAGAGAAATCGGACTTGACGATAAAGGGAACACAATTTTGAAAATGCCCTATAAAGACAATTATGGCTATTGGACAGACAACAATTTACTTTTAGAGGATTTTAAAAAGCATTTTCAAGTTAGAGAAATAGAGAAGATAACCTTTGAAACAAAATGGAATATTCCTTTGTAATGGGACAAGCCCTTGGTTTTTTTAAAACAACAATGCCTGACAGTAGAAAAGCAGACTTCTATTTAGGTTGTCTTGACGGTTCCGTGTTTATTGATT
>DASZPW010000211.1:0-1845 GCA_035550155.1 Chitinophagaceae bacterium
TCTCTGTCGGGTGAAGTAAACATAAATCCTTCACTGAAAACAGAAGGCATATGCTCCAGGTCATGAGAATTAGATACAAGAAACTTATTGACAGTATGAGTGGTCCAGTTATCTTTTTGTTCTTCTGATAAAGGATAAGAAACCGGGAAACGATTCAGGATCGTAAAATTAGTTCCGGTTCCATTTTTTAAAATAAATTGATTTTTGTTGTTATCTAAAAATCCAATACCCCAGGCAAAACGGCTGCTATCCGGGACCACAGTTTTGAAATACAGATCTGAACGCAGAATCTTTTTTCCGTCATAACTAACTGATGAAACAGTATTGAATAGATTTCCCGAAAGAAAAAACTTCATACTTCTATACTGCGATCTTGAGACACTGTCACGCAGCAAATAAATATTTTTTAAACAATCTGTCAGCGATTGATTGCTGTAATAGGCAGAATTGATAAAATTGTCAAGGTCTCTGAAAAGATTCCAGCCCGCCGCTCCTTTTTTGATCTCTTTCTGAGTTTTGAAAATCGTTCCGTTTACACTCAATTCAAAATTCTGGTCATCCTGCATAGTCAATCTTACCGGAATGGAATCTGCTTTAAAAGACAACGCATGTCCCACGGCCGGGTAATTGACAGAAGCAAGTTTATAAAAATTCGCAGATGAAATGTAGAACGGATCTTCAGAATAGGAAGAAGTCAAAACAATTTGATCATTCTGTTTTGAAAAGTCAAACCGATTAAAAGAGCTGTTGATATTATTTGCCGTATCGGATCTTCCTAACTCAATATTTTTTGAGACCCGGAAACCATCCTGCTGAATAAAATAATGATCAAGGTTGCTGTACGTTTTTAAACTCAGCGGCGCATGCATGTTGATCCACAGAAATAAAAAGCAGGCAGCGCTGATCACAAAAAAGACCGGCAGGAATAATTTTCTTCTTCGTCCCGGTTTGGATAAAGCCCTGTAATAATAAAGCCCATACCACAACAGCAGAATGAAAGTAAGGGCATAGATAAAAGAAAGACTGGTGATGATCTTCAACATTCGTTTGGATTAGTGGTGGTTCAGATCCGTTTCTTCAAAAACAGGGTAAGAAAGATTGTTCAGGTTAATTTTCTCCAACGCCAACCGCAGCACTAAGGCACGACTACCGTTTTGCGTATTTAATTTTTTTAAAAGACCGGGGTTCAATTTCAATCCATTTTTTATATCATTGATACGCTGTACCATATTTCCGCCGAGCGATAATTCATTCACCCGCAGATACAGGTATTCAATATAGAGAAGCGATAAAGAGATCAATAGTTCCAGCAATTTATCCTGCTGTTCCTTACTCATACCCGAAGGATTGTTTTTATTCGCATCAACGATCGCAGTGATGGGTTTGATGAATTGTTCATAGACATGCGTTGTAAAAGATCTTTCCGTTTCAAATAAACCCACCAGGGTTTCAATATCAGACTTGTCATCTGATGCGCCGGGATATTTTTTTACTTTAAATGTTTTTGAAATAGCTTTTATCAAAGCTTCGTATTCTGTTTGGGTCCGGCTGTATTCTTTCAATACAGCATTCAGGTTCTCGTTCTCAGTTTTCAATTTCTCCAGCCTGGCGTTTAGATCCCTTGTTTTTGTTTGCATATCAGAAATTAATTTTTTGTCATTTTCATTTGTCATTCCATTGGCCGATAGGTTGGCATGGAATTCCAATTGACGCAGCTGGCGAATCAGGTTATCTGAGATATTGGCAAAGCGTTTTCGTTGCTGAAAAAATAATCCAACAAGCAATCCTGCTGCTATCAGTGTAACGCCTACGATCACCAACAGCCAGGTGTTTGAATTATTTTTT
>DASZPW010000212.1:0-8911 GCA_035550155.1 Chitinophagaceae bacterium
TTTGTTATTGCATTAGGGTCACTAAGATCTGTTGGGGGAGTAGGAACCATCAATTTGTTAATATCAAGTCCAAACTGAATTCTATTTTGCTCATTGAAGTTCTTGGTATAAGAAGTACCCAGTCCAAAATTGGCGGGAATAAAATCTTTTTGTGCAGCATTGGTAGTGTAATCGATCTTAGAACCCAGATTGGTCATGGCAGCGCCAAAAGCCCAACCATCACCTTGCTGGTTTTTTGCATCATAATAAAATGCAATATCCCCAGCCACCGCACTCCCGGTTTTATAAGTGGTGCTACCAACAGTGACACCGCCCGCAAGATTTGAATTAATATATTTCAAGCCTACTCCTAAACCGGCTTTTTCAGAAAGTTTGCGAGAATAACCAAAGTCAATGGAAAACTCACGGGGACGGAAGCTTCCAAAATCATTTCCAAGATTATCTGTGAATTGAATATTTCCCAGGCTGAAATAACGGAGTGAACCAGAGATAGCCTGGTTATCATCAAACTTGTAATACCCTGCAAGTGATGCAAGATATACATCGTTCACCAGGTCTTTCAACCATGGAGTATATGTTGCAACCAAACCTCCTTTTGATTCATTGAATGCTACTTTGCCAAGATTCCAGAAAACAGAACTTGCGTCAGGGGAAGTAGCTAATCCAACATCTCCCATTCCGCCTGAGCGGGCATCGGGTGATATACGAAGAAATGGAACTGCGGTGGTGACAACATTGATCGGTTGAACCTGGGCATTTGTAACTGAAAAAATACCGCAACAAAGCATCGTTGCGGCAGCTAGCTTTAAAGCAGCTTGTCTCATTAGCATAAATTTTTATGTGGTTGTAAAAAAAAACTTGCTTTCATAAAATACCGAACTATAACGTTGAATTGGATGGAGATTAAAAAACAACAAGTTTCTCGATCTTTTCTTTGGTTTTCAGGCCTGGTGCGGTAACAGATAATCTGTATAGATAAACACCCCTGCCTACTTTGTTACCAAATTCATCTTTCCCATCCCATTGCACTTCACTTGAACGGTCGCCTTCTGTATTTATTGTCTTTTGTAACACATTTATTATCCGGCCGGTAAGTGTGAATATCTCTATCCGAACCCGCAGGTCCTGTCCGGGTTTATTATGCTCGAACCAAAAACTGGTGCTGGTGGTAAATGGATTGGGATAATTGAGTACATGGCTTATCTGAAGTTCATCATCTTTTGATACAGTAAAATCAATGATATATTCTCCGGAATTATTCAGCACATCCCATGCTTTTATTTTCAGGGAATGAGGGCCGGGGTCCAATTCCGGAAGTTGAAAACGGATGCTGCCCTGCTGATAGCTGTTCAGATCACTTTGATAGAAATCATTCAGTATAAAAAATTTCCGGTTGTCATTGTCCAGCGTTGCTACTATATCATGGCCAATGCCTGTGCCGGCAGTATTGATGCCTGATGAATCGGATAACTTGATGATCAAAATCGGATCCTGGTTTACAATGCCTCCGTCTACAAATTTTTCATCATTTAACCAGGCTTTTAATTGCGGGCCCTGTGTATCATTATCCGGATTATTTGACGATCCTCCTACGACAAAGCCGGAAAAAAAACCATTGCCATCTTTCAGGCTATCATCCGCATACATACTGAGCTTTCCGAACCCGTATTGATAGTTGATGTCCTTCGGCATTTTAAAACTGAATGAGAATTTTCCGTTAGTAACCGAAACTGTTCCTTTAAACAAAATAGTTGTCTGATCATGGAATGTAGTAACCTGGCTTGAAGGATCATTGCCCAGTGTGGTCACTTGCCTCGGTTTATCAAAAACAGTAGGATAAACAAAACCATTAAAACCGGTCAATACATTTCCCTGCTGATCTCTTACTTCTCCTTCCATCGTCACTTTATCAGTTGAACGTAAGGTATCGGTTTGTGTTACGGACACTCCGTTGATCTTTGTTGCAGCCACTTTTAATTTTGGAAACGCTAGTGTTAATGCAGGATCACCCAATAAAGTGAACTTCCTGTTATTGGCAACATCGCCTGATGTTTGATACGTAAAATTCTTTGCTTCTTTAACAGCATCGCCGAGTGTTTTATAATTTCCATTTGCATCAGGTTGTAATGCGATCTGCAGGTAATTGTTGTTCATGATGCGGTTGCTGGATGCATACACCGGCCTTGTCGTTGTCATCAAAGCAATTCCGCCGGTTTTTGGGCGTACTAAAATATTTTCTCCGATTGAATTGATAGTTGGATTGTCATAAGGAGCAAAATCGCAAGTGGCAGTAATGAACAATGGTAATTTGTTGGGATTATTCCAGCTGTTGATGATGCTTTGATCAAGAATAGTTTCTTCTGCCAGTCGCTGAGCCCCGCCATGACCGTTATAATTCCAGATAAGTGTACCGTTGTACACCCGGCTATTGATCGCCTCGTTTGCCTGTGGATAACTGCTGCCTCCTGCACCGCTCTCCTGCTGAAAAGCATCTAAGTAAATTTTTTGCAGATCAAAAACCGGGGCCGTAGTTGCTACAGTATTTGTGATCACTTCTGCATCCTGCAAATGCAAATTAAAATCTTCATCATCCGCAATGAACAGCATATTATTTCTCCAGGGACCGAAGCTCTGTGGAGAAGCATATGCTAAAACTTTATCTACAAAATTTTTTGCTTCTTCTAAATTTTTTGCCGGCACACGGCCGATGCCGATATCCAGGTAATTAGTGCCAATTACAGAATTGATATCTTCATTATCATCCAGGAATCCGTAAAAATCATCGGAAGTGTAAGTTGACAACGGATCTAATGAAATATCATTTTCATAAGCCGGTACGTAGTTGGAATTATTCCTGAGCCGGTCTTTGTAATCGTACGAAGCATCTCCAAAAAGTAAAAAATATTTTGGCTTGTCCGCTGCATTGTTACCATATTTATCATAATACATTTTTACAAAATCCCGGATAGCAGAAGGGTCCGGGCTTCCACTGCTGAATTCATTATAAACCTGCTCTGTTGAAACTACCAGAACCCGCAGGTTATTTTGTTGCTGGTGAAATTGAGCTAACCGTTGTGCCTGCGCTAAAAAAGCAGGATAGGCAACAATAATAAAATCTTCCGGTGAACTACTATGTAAGTTTTGATTTGCTATTCTTCCACCAGGTGTTGGAGTCAGAAAATTATTGGAATTAAAAACGACATATTCGCGGAGGCGAAAACAGTCATTTACAAAGTGCAGATCTGAACCGGTAAGATTAGTTTGCACACGAACCGGCGTCAACGGATCAGTAACATCCCAAACCTGTGAACCTGATGTAGCATTGCTGATTATGAATTCGCCGACATTATTTCCAACACTTTGCCAGTCCCGGAACAAAAGCTGATCCACTCCGGATAAAGAAAGATTCCTGCGACTGAATAACTCAAACCAATTCAACCAGCCCTGCGCATTAAAACTGCCCGGGTTATAAGTGTATGAAATATTGATCGCCGGTTGTGTGGCTGTTGCTGTCATTACAGACGAAGCCTGCTGCGCAAACAGGTCAAGGGTAGCTCCAGTCACCGGCAATATGTTGATCTGTCCCGCAGCCTGGTCATTTATCTTAACATCAAAGTTGCTTCCTCCACCTACTGATCTTGCAACGCAATTGCTCACCAATGTCAATGGAGAATTGTTTTGAATATTAGGGATGTTAACCGGAAAATTTCTGGTCAATATTTTTCCCGGAGCGTTTTCAAATTCTTCCCCATACCATTCTTTTCCGCTGGATAAAAAATTCACCGTATCCAATTCATGAAAATATCTTTCCGAAAAACCGGTAATAGTGAGATTGGGCGAAAGATTTGTTGTCGCATTTTGGATCCGTTTTCCTGTTCCTCCAATCGTCAGGAAATAAGAAACGCTGTCTGAATAAATATTTTTTTTATGACTAAATTTTGAGTTGGCAGAATCCTTTATCCATTGATCCGGCCCGCCGGCATAAAACAAAATATAATCAGCGCCATTGAGGATACCGTCTCCGCCATCAACAACCATGATTGCATTTTCCTGCAGGTCATCGATCCTTGTGGATGCGTTTGCTTCAGGCAACATTTGACCACCGTTTCCATAAAGCCGGATTGAATTTGAAGCAAGGTTTGTGGTATTAATACCGAGGCGGCTTAAAAGAGCAAGATCAATTTTATAAACCCCGGGGTCTTTGATCGAGATCTTATACCAGTTGCCGCTGCTTAACACAGAATTGGGCTTATAGATTCGTTGAGCTTTTGTCATCAAGGAAAGGACAACAAATATCCCCAGGCAAAAAAAACGGCTGCAGCATTTCATAACAGTCAAATCACTGAATGATAGGGATTTTACATACCTAAAAAAGTATTTCTGCGTAGTTGGTATTATTGAAAGTATCTATATTCGCAATAACGGCGGACAATTCCTGATTTCAGGTACAATATTTTTCCCCCATCCGGCGTTAAAATTATTCCAATTCACAGGTTTATGCAAAAAACAATGAAAGTGAAAAATCTGACAATCCTGTTATCCGCAATTGTTCTGCTGGCTTCCTGCAAAGGCAAAGGCCTTTTCGGAAAAAAGAAATATGACAAATCCGAGGTTACCGGTTGGAACTATAATGACAAAAACATGGGAGGCTACCAGGTAGCCAAATCCAAAGAACAAGGCACCGGACCCGGACTGGTACTGGTTCAGGGTGGAACTTTTGTAATGGGCCAAACTACAGATGATGTAATGGGCAACTGGGATAATATTCCCCGTCGTGTGTCTGTTCCTTCTTTCTACATGGACCGTACTGAGGTTGCTAACGTTCACTACCGTGAATACATTCACTGGTTAGAAAGAATCTTCGATCCTTCTGATCCAGAAAATAAAAAGATCATCAATGCTGCTTTACCAGACACCTTGGTTTGGAGAAGTGAATTGAGCTACAACGAGCCAATGGTTGAATATTATTTCCGCCATCCAAGCTTTAATGATTATCCAGTAGTTGGTGTTAGCTGGAGACAAGCTCATGATTTTTGCCTGTGGAGAGGCGACAGGGTAAATGAAGGCATCCTGCTGGAAAAAGGATATATAAATAAACAAACCCTGCAAAGTCAACAGCAGGAAAATAATTTCACAACAGAATCTTATTTGCTGGGCTTGTATACAGCTGCCCCCGGCAAAACAGCCACTTCCAAAAAGAATCCATTGAAAACAGCACAAGGCCAGCCAAGAACACAGGTAACAATGGAAGATGGCATTTTGCTTCCTGCATATCGCCTACCCCGTGAAGACGAATGGGAGTATGCTGCTTATGGTTATATTTCCCAAAACCCCAGGCCTAGTAATAAAGAAGGCAAGCGTGGTGAGGAATTAGTTATGAATAAACAAGTTTTTCCATGGGCTCAAAATATAAACGGACTTCGTGAAACAAAACATGGAAGCTGGCAGGGTGAATTCCTGGCCAATTTCAAACGTGGAAATGGTGACGTAGCGGGTGTTGCCGGAGGCTTGAACGACCGTGCCTTCTATACCGCTCCCGTCAAATCATATTTCCCGAACTCATATGGACTTTACAATATGGCAGGAAATGTGAGTGAATGGGTGGCTGATGTTTATCGCCCACTTACCTCTCTTGATGCAGACGATGTAGCATCATATCGTGGTAATAAATTCCAAAAGCTTTATGTTGATCCATCAACAGGAGACGCTAAAATTGATAGCCTGGGACGTGTAGTAAAAGTTGATGTTACTGATAAAGAAAGCGCTAACCGCCGCAATTATCAGCGAGGCAATGTGATCAATTACCTGGATGGTGATAGTTTATCTCAGTCATCTTATGGTTATGGCATCACAACATTGATCAGTGATAAATCAAGAGTGTATAAAGGCGGCAGCTGGGCTGATATGCCTTATTGGTTAAGCCCGGGCACCCGTCGTTTCTTAGAAGAAGATCAATCATTGAGTACTTTAGGATTCCGCTGCGCCATGGATCGTATGGGTAGCCCTGAAGGAAATGCCCGCAAAACAGGAAATTATTGGAAAAAACAAAGACAAAAGCGTTAATTGAATCAGCTTTTATAAACTACAGGAACCCCGACAGCAATTGCCGGGGTTTTTTCTTGATCATGCCGCTTAAATTTGCGTATGCAGATCGAAGCGCTTTATAAAATTTATCAACAATACCCCTCCGTACAGACAGATACCAGGAAATTAAAAGCCGGGGATATTTTTTTTGCGCTGAAAGGCGTCAACTTTAATGGTAACAGTTTTGCAAAACAAGCACTAAATGCAGGAGCAGTATATGCTGTTATTGATGAAAAAGAATATGAGATCCCCGGAAAGACAATTTTAGTTGATGATGTTCTTACGACGCTCCAACAATTGGCAAACTATCATCGTCAACAATTTACCATTCCTTTTTTAGGAATCACAGGCAGCAATGGAAAAACGACCACCAAAGAATTGATTCATGCAGTTCTTTCCACTACATATAAAACATACACAACGGAAGGAAATCTGAATAATCATATCGGTATTCCATTGACATTATTAAAAATAAAGCCTGATGCAGAACTTGCTGTGATAGAAATGGGAGCTAATCATATCGGGGAAATCGCTTCGTATTGCAAGATCGCTTTACCGACTCACGGAATTATCACCAATTGCGGAAAAGCTCACTTGGAAGGATTTGGCAGCGAAGAAGGAGTGCGAAAAGGAAAAGGAGAACTGTATGATCATTTAAGATCAAACAACGGAACCGCATATATAATGTGGGATTATGAATATTTGCAGAACATGAGTAGTGGAATACCACATATAAAAACTTATGGAACTCATAACTCAGAAATAGAAGGAAGCGTAGTAACAAGTGAACCTTTCCTCAATGTAGCATTTCATAAAGGCACTACATTACGAATTGTGCAAACGCATTTGGTGGGAGAATATAATCTGCCAAATGTATTGGCTGCTGCTGCGGTCGGAAAATATTTTAAAGTACCAGATGAAAAGATAAAAACCGCTATTGAAAATTATATTCCCTCAAATAACCGTTCGCAATGGATCGAAAAAGGTTCCAATAAGATCATACTGGATGCTTACAATGCCAATCCTTCCAGCATGATGCAGGCAATAGACAATTTTGCAAAATTGCAAGCGACCAATAAAATACTGGTGCTTGGAGCAATGGCTGAATTAGGAAAAGAAAGCCTTCGGGAACACCAGATGATACTGGAGCAGATCAGAAAATATAAATGGGCGAATGTAATTCTTGTAGGAGGTGATTTTGAAAAATTAAGTACTCCCTACCGTTGGTTCAAAAATTCTTCAGAAGCAGGTACATGGTTCAGGCAGCAGCATTTTCAGAACTGCACTATTCTGATCAAAGGATCCCGTAGTATGCAAATGGAAAAAGTTGCTGAAGAATAACCTCACCGGTTAATTATCATTAAATATCTCAGATTTTAATCGGACATTTGCCCGCTTTTAAAAGAAAATGAAATGAGTGAACATGAAAGAAAACGTGGCTACCTGTCATCCGTTCTAGGCTGTCATTGTCCCCGCTGCAGGCAAGGAAAATTATTTGAGTCTCCTATCAGTTTACGGCTGAAAAGAAATATGAAGATGAATAAAACCTGTCCGGTTTGCGGTCAACCCACTGAAATAGAAGTGGGTTTTTATTACGGTACCAGTTATGTGAGTTATGTTCTTACAGTTTTGATCAGTATTTTTAGTTTTATTCTTTGGTGGCTGATCATTGGCATGTCATTACACGATAACCGATTTTTTATCTGGATGGGTTTCAATGCTGTCTTATTGATCTTGCTACAGCCATGGCTTATGCGATTTTCCAGGAGTCTTTGGATCTCCTGGTTTGTAAAATATGATCCGAACTGGAAAGAAAACAAACCCGAGAAATTTGAAAGAATTATACCTGAAGAAATGAATAACTGGTAATAAAAAAGTCTGCTGCTTGCAGACTTTAGCGGAGAGGAAGGGATTAAAACCTATTGGCAAAACCCTTTCCTGTATTGAGTTTCAGAGAAACAAAAATACCGGGTAACCTAATTATCGCCCTCGCAATTCAAAGCAAACAACAACAATATGAATGAACTGACAACAGAGTAAAGTTAGTGAAATGAATATTGCAATTCAAAAAAGCAGACTAAATTTTGAACAAGTTTTTATTCACAAATGAATGATAGAACATCTTCTTTTTTCAATCCCATGTACTGACAAAATTCTTCGACAGTGATGACCTGGTGATCCTGTTTCTTTAGATGTATTTTGATTTTCTTAAGCAATAAACGACCATAACTCTCACTCTTGCCAGTGATCCGCTGGACATCTTTCGGATAAATACACAACCTCGTTTGAATTGTTTTCATGCATTAAGTAGGAAGCTTCCCAGGCTTTCATATGGTTCAAATATGCTGAAAGCATCTAACAAATTTACAAAAAGCATTTAGGGCTCATAACAGTAATAAATGAATGTTTCAGCAAATTGTATTGATAGCGATAATGCAATGATGCAAGTAATTATTTTCTTTTCAAGATTTGCAGTGCAAAGCATGTAAGCGGTTTCAAGGAATGTACCTGAACATTCTGATTCTTTAATCTAAATCCTAATGAAAGATGGCTAAACAGAAAGGCATCCTGAAGCTGGAAGGAACCATTGCCGGTGTAACGTTCTACAAATCGAAAGACGGATACTTAGCGAAAGAAAAAAGCGGCGTGTCTGCTGATCGCATTGCAAATGATCCGGTTTTTCAGCGGACCCGTGAGAACGGCGCTGAGTTCGGACGAGCAGGCAAAGCTGGTAAAGTTTTGCGCAATGCACTTCGTGCATTGTTGCTGAATGCAGCCGATAGCCGAATGGTGAGCCGGTTAACGACCCGGTTCATCGACGTGATCC
>DASZPW010000213.1:0-20780 GCA_035550155.1 Chitinophagaceae bacterium
AGCGCTTCTTTGAATTTCGCCTGCTTGCTTGCTGTTAAACCCAGTGTTGTTAGCGCCACCCCACCGGTGATCAGCAGCAATGCCTTACCACTAACATGAAATTTTTTTGAAGGCCCTTCCCGTAATATAACAGATTTTACAGAAGCAACAGGTACCGGCTTCCCATTAATAAAAATGGTATCATTTTTTAATAAAGTGATCAATCCCCTGTATACAGTTCCGTTTTGCAATTCCAGAATAATCCGGTCTTCTTCTACATAGATCTTTTTTTTATGAAATCCTTTTTTGACAAAAAGATATCCCATCTGTGATTGTGAGCATAACGAACAAAGCAGCAGCAATGCAAGGGTGATCGACCGGGCCATGGATCAAACTTACAAATACCTGTATTGTGCATTTGTTAAATGTATGATTATAGACGATTACCGTAGACCAGTAAACCCCATATCAGCGCAATGCCAAATCCGATCAATATAAGTCCATTGATGCGGTTAATGATATGAATATTGTGAGGGGTAAGCCTGTTTCTGATCTTTCCCGCCAGCATCACTTTTGCAATATCGCCACTTAATACAAGTGTTAGGCAGGTGGCAAAAATGATGATGCGTTGCTGAATTGTGTGATTGATCACCGTGGTAGAAGTGGTGATCCAGAAAATAAAAACCGCCGGATTGAGCGTATTCATAAAATAGCCGGATAAAAAAATGCGGGCATATTCCCCGGTACTGAATTTAAAAACCTGTTTTCCCTCTTCATTCACTTTTACTTTTTTAAAAAATAAAAAATAAATGCCGAGTGTCACTAAAAAAGCGCAACCGGCAATTCCAATAACTGTTCTATGTTCACTCAGGCTTTTAAAAAGTTCGGTGAAGACATTACTGATCAGCACCAGGGTGATATCGCTGGCGGACACACCTAATACAAAGGCCATTCCTCCCCGATGGCCGCTGTTCAAACTTTGCTTGATGATAGAAAACAATACGGGCCCTACTGAAATGCTCAGCAATAATCCAAAAGTGATCCCTTTAAGCAACGCTTCCACCATAAACGACCAAGTAGGGTCTAAAAGTAAAAAACCTCTTTCAAATAAATAAAAGAGGCGGCTCAATTAAATCAAAATTGATTTTTAAATTTTTCCAGTTTCCAGAAAACGATTCCAGTCTTCCAGCATTTTTCCTTTCATCACCCGCGGAAATTTATGCTGGTTGCCCAGTTTTCCTTTTAATACCATGAACTCCATGAATTTTTCTTCCGGTAATTTTTCAAGAAATACTTCTTTCAGGGCGCTGTCTCTTTCTGTGGCATAATCATCATTCAGTTTCCTGAGATGCTGATCGATCCTTTTCCGGAGTTCTTCGGTATCGCATTGATCATTGCAGGCAATATACCATTTATGAGCAAAAAAAGTTCCATAAGGAATGCCCACAACAGTGTATTCAGGAATGCTGATGTTAAGTTCATTGCTGACCAATTCAATCGCCTTGTTCATATTTTCAACACTCAAATGTTCGCCGGTCAGGCTCAGGAAATGCCGGGTTCTTCCGGTGATCACCACTTCGCTGCGTTCCAGGTTTACAAATTTTAAAGTATCGCCAAGTAAATACCTCCAGGTGCCGGCGTTAGTACTCATTAATAAAGCATATTCTTTTCCTTCTTCCACTTCATGTATCATTTTTGCTTCCGGGTTAGCTACCATATTTCCATTGCTGTCAAAATTTTTTTCATCAAACGGAATAAATTCCAAAAAGATATTATTATTAAGGATCAATTGCATTCCCTTAGCATGTTCTCTTGCTTTATATCCTATAAATCCTTCACTCGATAAATAGTTTTCAATATAAATGATCGGTTTGCCCAATAATTTTTCAAATCCTTTTTTATAGGGCTCAAATGCTACACCTCCATGAACAAAAAAACCGAGATTCGGCCATATCTCGTGAATGTTTTTCACTTTATAGTGTTCAATCACCATTTCCATACACATCTGGCACCAGGCAGGAACGCCAACGATGTAACCAATGTCCCATTCTTTTGCATGCTCAACAATCTCGGTGAGTTTTTGATTCCAGTCTGCAATAGCTGCAATGCGGCCTCCGGGTTTATAAAATGTCTGGAACCAAAATGGTCTTTTCTTTGCAAGTATGCCGCTGAGGTCACCTTCATACCAGCCGGCTTTTCCTTTTTTCAAATCGGTAGCGCCGCCCAGCATCAGGAATCCTCTTGTCATCGCTTTGCGATTCACGTTTTCATAACCCAACAAGGTCACGAACTGGCGGACGTAATTGATGGTGTTGCTGCGTAAAATATCTTTAGTAATGGGTATGTATTTGCTGGAAGCTTCAGAGGTTCCGGAGCTTAATGCATAATATTTGATCTTACCTGGCCAGGTCACATCGGGTACTCCTTCCAGCGTTTTTTTCCACCAATCATTATAAATTTTATTGTAATCATGTACCGGAACCAACTCCTGGAACCTTTTTGCAGGGTGACGGCTTAATAATATTTCATCGAAACGATACTGCTGACCAAACTCGGTGAATCTTGCTTTCTTCAATAACTTTTTAAGTACCCGGATCTGCTGACGACGGGGGTCGTTGGGCGGAATGCGGAGCGCCGCAGCAACAGCTTTCGGTAATTTGATGTCTATAATATTAGCCATGTACCGGGTTCGAATTTAAAGTTACGCAATGTTGGCCACTGCGGCTGCGAATATAGTTGTATAAATGATCACATCCCCAATTGTTTATATCGGCGCAAGAGTAAGCGAAGATCATTTAATGTTTCATAGTCATGCGCATACCAGTAATTCATCACTTTCAAACTCTCTTGTGGCAATTCATTGGGAACTGAAAGCGGAACACCATTGCACCCTAGCACTGCCGGCCGGAGTGGCGGATATGGTTTTTCTCCCGGTGCATATCCCACCCAGGTTTTTTGAGCTGTCAATACCAAAAAGCAATTGACAAAAAAATGAATGGGCCTTTTTATAAAAATGAAATGAATGGGAAAAGTGATCAGCCCGACAATGGCAATTACAATATCGATCAGTCGTTTCATCCGGCGATGATAGGGATCGCTCAGTGCAAATCCATTTTCCAAAGACAACGCTTCGCCTGATGTGTTTTTTGAGTCGCTGCCTATAATACTCTGGCTTTTATCTGTATGAAATTTTATTTTAACCGATCGGGGAAGCTGTGGAATGAGCTGCATGATTTCATGGAACGACAAGCTGCCGATACAAAAAATAACTTCCCGAAAACCGATGTTTTTGTTGAGCTGGTTCAGGTTTTTCCAATGGGTCATTCCTGTTGTATCGTTTTCAGAAACGGATACACGACCAATTACCCGTTCTGCATAACCGGCTTCTTTCATTACAAGAAGCGCATCTTCATATTCAGCAGGAGCGCCGACGATCACCGTATTCAATTCTTCATTTCGTTCCTGCTGGCTATTCAATACACCGGCTCTGACAAGAACAAATCTTAGCAACGCTATCAGGGCAAACGACAACAAAGAACCGAACACAACTATTGCTCTTGAAAATCGATAATGTTCCGGAAGCAACGAATATCCCGCCAGCAACACAACGGTTGCAATAAGTGCAGAACGGATCAGCCTGGGTCTTTTATAATAACGATCGTACAAGCCTGCATAATAAGCAATGACCAGGTAAGCAACGGTGAGGATTGGAAAAAAGATCCAAAGAAGCCGATTGTCATACTGAACATCGGGTCGCACATATTTATTCCATAAATTTTTTACCAGCCAAAAGGAAAGTAAGGTGAGCCCTGCATCAACAATGGGAAGTCCTATCCGCCGGATGAAATTTCCAAGAGCCGTCATCATTGCCCGAAACCAAATAGCAGAGTGAACTAATAAATTAAAGAGCCTTGCCCTGCTTCCGCCATATTGTTTTCGTACAAAAATGCTCATGGCATTATAAAACATGCGGATATAATTCAGCGTTCCTTTACGGGTGCTTTCACCTTTGAAATGAATGATACTGCTACCGGGAAAATAATAATTTTTATACCCGTTTTTTTGAATGCAATAGCTGAGATCCACATCTTCACCGTACAT
This sequence comes from Chitinophagaceae bacterium, assembly GCA_035550155.1. Taxonomy (GTDB): domain Bacteria; phylum Bacteroidota; class Bacteroidia; order Chitinophagales; family Chitinophagaceae; genus UTBCD1. Next base: position 4,081 of record DASZPW010000213.1, read on the forward strand.
AAAAAAAGTTTCATCAAAACCACCGGTTTTTTCCAGCACTTCTTTTTTTATCATCATAAATGCGCCGGCCAAGACATCCACTTCGTGTGTTTGGTCGGGATCCAGGTTGCCCAGATGATATTTTGAAAAAACCTTTGATCGTGGAAACATTTTGGATAAGCCAAACAATTTATATAGTGCCGCAGATGGTGACGGAAAAGAACGTTTCGATTCTTTCAGAAATCTGCCGGATCCGTCCAGCATTTTTATTCCTAACGCACCGGCATCCGGATGTGATTCTAAAAAATCAATGCATTTTTCAAAACAATCTTCCGGCACGATCGTGTCCGGGTTTAGAAATAAAATATATTTTCCCGTTGACAGCTCCAATCCCTGGTTACAAGCTTTAGAAAAGCCAAGGTTTTCCCGGTTGGCTAAAAATTTTACCTCAGAAAATTTTGGCTGCAGATAAGTCAGGCTATTATCATCGGAATGATTGTCCACCACAATGATCTCCGCTTGCAGACCCTGAATAGCTCTGCGGACCGAATAGAGGCATTGCTCTAAAAAATGTTTGACGTTGTAGTTTACTATAATGACCGATAGCCGCATCCGTTAAGGCAAATCGAAAGAATGATTTTGTCAAAAATAATAGTTCTCCTACAGCATTTGATAATTTATTGTGCTTATCAACGAATGATGGTTTATTATCTTTGCTCATGTTTAAATCCACACTTATTGAAGCGGTAAAAGCCGGGGCGGCTGAGATACGCCGGTTTTTCAACAAAGATTTCAAGATCGGTAATAAAGAAGGTATCAACAACCTGGTGACCGAGGCTGATCATGCTTCAGAAAAAGTGATCCTGGAAGTGATAAAGAAAAATTTTCCTCATCACTATATTTTAAGTGAGGAAGCCGGAGAGCTGATCCAGGATTCTGATTACAAATGGATCATTGACCCGATCGATGGCACCGTGAATTTCGCTCATGGCATTCCGTTGAACTGTGTTTGCATTGCTATAGAACATAACGGAGAGGTATTCATGTCCGCAATATATAATCCTCATTTAGAAGAATTATTTTTCGCAGAAAAAGGCTGTGGCACATTGCTGAATGATAAACCCACCTGCGTAAGTGATCAAACCGATGTTACAAAAGCTTGTTTGGTCACCGGTTTTCCATACACCTATTTAGATACCCCTAATGGACCGTTACAGGTATTTGAAAAATTCATACGCAAAGGAGTTCCCGTCCGCCGTTTAGGATCTGCCGGCATTGATCTGTGCTGGGTTGCCTGCGGAAGATTTGATGGTTTTTATGAACACAAATTAGAAGCGTGGGATAGTGCGGCGGGCTACCTGATCGTAGAAGAAGCCGGAGGAAAAGTGACCGATTTTAAAGGAAATAAATTTTCACCTTATCAGCCGCACGTATTGGCAACAAACGGAAAAATTCATGATGCTATGCTGGCGGTGATCAATAATGAAAAAAATTTATGAGTGAACAAAGAACTGAAATATCTTCTCTTGGTGAATTTGGTTTGATCGAACACCTGACCAAAAACATCGAACTTCAAAACGCCTCTTCCATTGTCGGTGTTGGCGATGATGCGGCGGTCATCGATCACTTTGGAAAACAAACGGTGATCACCACCGACCTGATGATCGAAGGCATTCACTTTGATCTTATCTATACGCCACTAAAACATCTCGGTTATAAAAGCGTCGTTGTTAATCTTAGTGACATCTATGCAATGAATGCTGTTCCGACGCAGATCATTCTCAGCCTTGGTATCAGTAATCGTTTCAGCGTAGAAGCATTAGATGAATTTTATGAAGGTGTTTATGCAGCTTGTGAAAAATATGGCGTTGATCTTGTTGGCGGCGATACCAATTCTTCTCAAAAAGGATTTATTATTTCCATAACCGCATTGGGAGAAGTGGCCCCGGGAAAATTTGTAAAAAGAAGTACGGCAAAAAAAGGAGACTTAATCTGTGTCAGTGGCGACCTGGGGGCGGCGTATGTTGGGTTGTTGTTTTTAGAAAGAGAGAAAAAAATATTTATCGAATCGCCCAATGTACAACCCGACCTTGAAGGTGAATCCTATGTCATTGGAAAATTGCTGAAACCGGAAGCAAGAAAAGATATCATTGAATTTTTTGAAAAGGAAAATATCATTCCTACTTCTATGATGGACATCAGCGATGGGTTGAGTTCGGAAATCCTTCATATCTGCCATGACAGCAATCTGGGTTGCGTGTTGTATGAAGATAAAATTCCGATCGCTGAAGAAATGAAAAAAGCGGCATTTAAATTTGAAATTGATCCAACTGCCTGCGCACTGAGCGGTGGCGAAGACTATGAATTACTTTTCACCATCCGCCAGGAAGATTATGATAAACTTACATTCAATGAAAATATCAGCGTGGTAGGATACATGACCGAACCCGAATCCGGAGCTCATATCATTACCAAAGGTGGAAGCAAACATGCGATCACTGCACAGGGCTGGAATCATCTAAAACAGAACCGGGATTAATTGCTTATGCGGATCGTACTTTTTTCATTCCTTATCATTTTATTCACCGCCTGCTCTACGGGAAGACCTGCATTTGATCCTGCAAAAAAATATTCACCCGAAGAATTACAAAAAGACTATTCCGTTTTCCGGGATATTCTCGAAGAATCACACCCCGGTTTGTATTGGTATACTCCAAAAGACAGCATGAATTACTTTTTCGGGGAAGGTGCGAAACAATTAAAAGATTCATTGACTCAGCCTCAGTTCAGGAATATTCTGGCGTATGTTCTTGCTAAAGTTGATTGCGGGCATACTTCGGTGCGGCTTTCAAAAAAATATAGCCGTTATTTAGATACTGCCCGTTTGAAAGTTTTTCCATTAAGTATAAAATTTTGGCCGGACACGGCCACTGTTGCCGCTAACCTGATCCGCAATGACAGCATTTTGAAACGAGGAACTGTGATCAAACAAATAAATGGCCAATCCATTGAATTTATAATTGATTCGCTATTTCAGTTTCTATCTGCCGATGGTCACAACCTGACACATAAATACCAGACATTGAGCAACAGGGGAACTTTCGGCCAAATATATTCTTCGGTATTTGGTGTATCTGATAATTATCACATCGAATATCTCGACAGCAATGGCCAGGCTCATGCAACTGTTTTGCCCGTTTATGATCCCAGGAAAGATACATTTAACAGGAATGTTGTTCGCACATTTCCCCGTTTACAAAAACTCACCCGTAAAGAACGAAAAAAACTGGAACTTCCTTCTGTTCGGGCATTAAGAGTAGATTCAACCAATCAAATAGGTTTCATGGACCTGAATTCTTTTGGCCGAGGTTTTCGTTTAAAAAAATTTTTCCGCCAATCGTTCCGGTATCTGAAAAAAAATCATATCCACGACCTGGTGATTGATGTACGGGGAAATGGCGGAGGCAGCGTTACCAATTCTACTTTTATTTCCCGCTATCTTACTGATCATCCTTTTAAAATCGCTGATTCATTGTATGCCGTTTCGAGAAAAAACCGTTATGGCCGCTATATTCAAAACTATTTCTGGAACGAACTGTTCATAAAATTATTTACCCATCGAAGATCTGACGGCCATTATCATTTCGGATATTTTGAACGTCATTACTTCAAACCCAAAAAACATAATCACTACAATGGCATTGCATATATCATGACGGGCGGCAATTCTTTTTCTGCAACTACTTTGTTTGTCAATTCTGTTATCCGGCAGGATAATGTGATCGTAGTAGGAGAAGAAACCGGCGGCGGCTCTTATGGAAATAATGCATGGCTGATCCCCGAAGTTACGCTCCCGGTAACGGGTATCAAATTTCGTTTGCCCTTGTTTCGTTTAGTGATGAATAAAAATTATCCGAAGAATGGACGAGGTATTTTACCTGAAATAGAAGTGGATCCAACTGTAGACGCTATTCGCCGTGGTGCTGATTATAAATTTGACAAAGTGATGGAATTGATCCATGCAGAAAAGGCGAAGAATGGCAACGCTTCGCAGCAATGATCATTCTGTATCATTTAAGATCTTAAAGCGGTCCGCATCTTTCCAGAAAGGAAATTTTTCCCGCACATTTTCCAAATGCGTTTTGTCCAGCGCAATGGTAAAAATATCTTCTTCATCATTGCAGTGATATAAAATTTCTCCCAACGGATCTACGATCATGCTGTCGCCGCTGTGATAAATATTGTGTCCGTCATTGCCAATTCGGTTCACCCCAACAACATAACATTGATTCTCGATGGCTCTCGCCACTAACAATGTTTTCCATGCAATACTTCGGCGTTCGGGCCAGTTGGCAACATAGATCAGCACATCATATTCGGGTTCTTCATGCATTTGTTGTCTTGACCAAACAGGAAATCGCAGATCATAACACACCAGTAAATTTATTTTCCAGCCCTTCACAGAAGCGATCAATCGTTTTGTTCCTGCGGTGTATTTATCATCTTCGCCGGCATATGCAAAGCGATGGCGTTTATCATAATGGCCGTGTTGTCCATTGGGCAGCATCCATATCAGGCGATTAAAAAAATGTCCCCCCTCTTCAATGATCACACTGCCGGTTAAAATGATATTATTATCTGCCGCCACTTTTTTCATCCATTTGACCGATTCACCGTCCATAGTTTCAGCTAGTGATTGCGGATTCATGCTAAACCCTGTGCTGAACATTTCCGGCAGCACAACGATCTCGGTATTTTCCTGAATAGAACGGATCTTTTTTTCAAACATGGCCAGATTGGAAGCCTTGTTTTCCCAATCAAGATCGGATTGAATAGTAGTAATTGTAAGCGTTGACATACTGCAAAATTAAGAGGAGTGGAGAAAACGAGTATTATGGGCTTCTTGTGTAAAGCAATGTGTTGCGCCATACGCAGGCTCATCGGATATTACTGTTTCGAAAAGCCGGTTTCATTGCATAATGAAAAAGTATAAGAAGAAAGCAGTTACCAGGAACTGCTTTCTTTTACGCTTATCCTTTTATTTCTTCTGAAAAAGTGTGGAAGTTTTAAATTCCCTGCTGACACCCTTTCCATATAAAGGGCAATAGTAATCCAAAGCATCCAGCGCTTCAGAATAAGTCAGCCAGTAATCCGTAACTGTTCCGGTAAAAATCAGCCGGGAGGAATAGTTGTACATATCACGGGTTCCTAAACTACTGAAGTTTCCATAAACGATCGAACCTTCGAACGGTTTATAACCACCGTAGCTCCGTATAACCGTGTATCCATAATACGTTTCCACGACATAATAGTTACAATAGCTATCGCTGTAGACGACTTCGCCCTGCTCTTTGCTGAGCCAATAATTTTCGTTGTTGCTTATTATTGTCGAATCTCTGTAGCAACTGCTAAACATCAGTAAGGAGGCGAATAAAGTTATTGCCGGTAATGTAAAAATTTTTTTCATGGCATTTTGTTTTAATAGTTTTTAAAAATCTGATTCTGTTTTATACAATGATAAGACTATGCCAGTCCCTGTAAGGACAAATGCCTGTTTGTTAAAATCGTTTTAATAAGAGAATCTTATCTACCCGGGGCTTTCTGAAATTTGAAAGAATAAATGTTATTTCATCGATTGAGGCGATATTATAATGCTGCGAAACAAAAATGTTTCTCTATGACCGACCGAAGATGGTATTATTTATTTTCCCACCGTCTCTTTTACCAACTCCCACTCAAATCCTTTCTGCAATAAATAATCCATCGTTTTCCTTTTGCGAATAAGGTATTGTTCGTTCTTCAATGAAGCATATCTTTTTTCCGCCAGCTTTTTCAGCAGTTGCAGGTATTCTTTCTCTTCAATTTGTTTCAGCGCTTTGTTGATGCAGTAATCGCTGATCTGTTTTTGCTTTAGCGCTGCTTTGATCTTCACTCGTCCCCATTCATTCATCCGGAATTTTCCGCTGGCAAAAGCACTGGCAAAACGTTCTTCATTCAGGTAATTTTCTTCGATAAGCGCAGCCATGATCTCGTCATGCTCACTGCGCCGTACCCCTAACTGAAATAGTTTTTCCCGCACTTCGCTGTGGCAGCGCTCCTGGTAGCCGCAATAATGCTTCAGCTTTTGCAGCGCCTGTTCTTTGGTGAGATGTTTTCGTTGCAACACGTAACAAATCTAAAAGAAAAAGTTCCGCCGTAACAGCAGAACTTTTTTACAATAACTTTTTTAAACTGCTTATCGGATATTCTGGATGGAATTCTTCACCGTGTCATGCTTTGTTTTTAATACATTGGAAACCGATGTGTATTGCTGTCCCATTGAAGACAAGGTTGTTTGCAGGGCCGTGAATTTCATATTCACCCCCGCCATTTTCTGATTTAGTTCTTTCAGCGCTGCCTCTTTATCTTTCTGTTGCAGGTTATCTATTGTCTGTTGCGCATCACTGATAGCCACCTTCAGGTTTTTGATATTGCTATGCGCATTATTGATCGCTGTTTGAGAATTGCTGTTGTCCGCATTCACCTGCTGATCCAATTCATCTAATGTTGCTCCCATGCTTTTCAAATTATCTTCACTGGTGTTGAGAGCCACTTTCATACTTTCCGGTGCCATCCATTTTACAGGCCCGGTCTCTTTATTGGTACTTTTTCCTTTGGGTTTGGAAAGTCCACCTTCATCAATGGCGATATTATTTTCGTTATTGTTATTATCATTATTCATGATGATCGCATTGTCGGTGCGGTTACTCCTTACAGTATTATTATTTTGTGCCCGCATGTTGTTGTTCGCATCATTATTATTGTTGTTATCGGTATTGAGTATGGCGTTATCGGTGCGGTTGCTTCTTACGGTGTTATTGTTTTGTGCCTTTAATGTTGGATTGTTATTTGAATTGTTACTATCCTTTAAATCGCCTTTTCCCGAAGTAAGGCCGGATTCGCTGGTTACAATATTATTCGCAGATTCGTCATCGCCGACCCATACAAGAGTTTTATCATCCAGCACCAGTGTATGCTCCATGATAATATTATAATTGCCTGCTTCAAGATTGGTAAATTGAAATTCGCCATAGTCATTTGTCTGCGCTGTTTTATTTGAACCCCCACCGCCGGGGATTTTTCCCAAACTAACGCCAACGCCTTTTAGCGGAATCCCTTTTGCTAATTCTTGTTCTCCGGGAATATTGTTGCCAACAATTGTTTCCGCAACTCCATCACCATCCACATCGCCAATAGCAATTGGTAATACTTTTAAATTTGATCTTGGACTCCAGATAATACCGCTGTTATCCGTTTCTGTATTAACTATCCTGTCGTTTGATTGGTTTGATTTCGTTTTAGTCTTGATCACCGCTGCAGCTTGTTCGGCAGTTCCCGTTCCCGTATTGAGTTCGACGGTCCAATGATCATCAGTGTTTGATAATTTACCGGCAATGTCCGCTTTATTTTTAAGGTAAACATCATACCCTTTTTTTGAAATGATCGTGCCTGAAATACTTATAGCATACGGGCCCGAAGGAAGATTAGCAAAAAAGAATTCACCGCAAGCTTCTGTTTTTGTAGTTGCAAGCACAGCGCCGGTTGTTGCATCGGCTAAAAGAACGGTCAACCCGGAAACACCATCGCAATCATCATCGGTATTTATAGATCGCTTATCATTTTCATACATCGGGTTTTCTCCGAGGCCACCTTTTTCATGATATACAGGATTTGAAACAACGGAAGCAATACAACTGTTGCAGGTATCGGTATCATCGTCAGAAAAAACTGGTTGATATTGATGGCGGCCCGTTGCCATTCCGCTTCCTGCTTCTCTTGCATACAGCCTTAAGTTGATATTATTGTATTTCACCCTGCCGGGCCTTTTTCTTTGTGTTGACGAAATGGTTTCATTCGTTTCAATACCGGCAACATTACCCGATACAAAGCTTACTTTACCAATAAGAATATTTCTTGCAGCAAGATCACGATGAATGATACCTGCCTGTTGCAGCCCTTGTTGAACTTTTTCCCCAAAAGTTTTACCCTGCGTTTGCTTTCCGGAAGTAAGTTGATTATACACTGCTGCATCGTTGGGGCATGCAAATGTAGACTCGCTAACACTTCCGTCCGGGTTGGTGGTTTTCATAGTCACAGGGCCACATGACGATTGCTCCATGATTCTGTGTACACCACTCTCGTCGATAGCAATTTCTTTTTTGTTTACTGTTGGCAACACTCGCTGCGTCAGCATTCCCGGCTCATCAATAGCGATCTCTTTTTTATTTACTGTCGGTAAAACTCTTTGTGTCAACATGCCCGGTTCGTCAATGGCAATATCTCGTTTATTTACAGTTGGCAACACCCGTTGTGAAACGCTATAATTTTGTTTGTTCTTTAATGCAGCGATATTATACCGGACGTTGATGCCTGCTACGAGATCTGAAATAGTCCTGGATAATTTCAACGCTTCAATCCCGCCATTTCTCCTGGCATCATAATTATTAACCTCCGTTTGTGTCCCCATATAATCTGCGCTTACGCCAAAAGACCACACATCTGATTTTGTGGAATACTGAATATTGAATCCTGTTTGAAACCCGGGATAAATACTTTTCCCTGTTGATCCATTCATATATGCGGCTCTTATCGCTCCCTTCTGCTGGATCATCACAAGGCCGCTGTTGTTGACAAACAATCCGCCTTTGGCTTGCAGCAATAATTGAACATTGCTTCCAAATCGCACCGATGGCCCAAGAAGCAAATACATATTTTGCTGGCTTGATTTGGTCACCGTTACCTGGTCCGGAGCAATATTCATGCGTTGTAAAAAACGATTGATCGAATTATCATCTGCAGCAGATGATCCGAACCCGGAACTGAAACCGATACCGGCTTTACCGAAAAAATAATCTCCGGCTATACGAAAGCCGCCCCCGTTTCCGCGGAACAAAAGCGAGTCATCGTTTTTATTCAATGCTGTAGAAAACAGTGGTGAAAAAGTTAGATTCAGCCCGGAACCGGCGATGCCGGAATAATGATTGCTTCTGGAAGCGTTCTGATTAAATGTTCGCAGATCCTGTGCGTTGGAGTGTAATGATGCAAACAATAGCAGGAAAAGACCCGCATGGATATTGGCGCTGGTTTTCATTGGTTGGTGGTTTGTTCAGAAAAATAATAATTATTTCTCTAAAATTATAATGTCAATGAAAAACGATAATGCCCCCTGTCTAAAACTTTGGAAAATGCACTGATTTTAAGATACGCTGTTTGAGTCACTAAGTCGCTATGCCCCAAAGCGGCACAAGATCGGGCCGGCGCCATTCTTGCCTCCGGGTCCCGGTAGTTCATTTTTTTCAAACAGAATTCCAACTACCAACCCTATTCTTCCAACCTGTCTGTACAGCTATATTCGTTTTTTAAAAAATCATCATAATAGTCCGCTTTTTGAAAAAGCTCCCGGAAGGATCCGGCGCCGCTTTCCTTGGTGATGTCCAGGTCGTAAATAATACAGGAAAGCACAATATTTTGTTTGACACAGCTGAGCACCATTCCCCTTACCCGGTAATTTTCTTCCAGCAAAAATTGATACAGTGGTTTTATTTTAATTGCTTCCGTTGGCATCTGGCAGAGATAAGCGTCTGCTGCCACAAAATAATTTTCGGGGTTATAGCTGATACGAATTTTTGCAGAACCTTCTTTTACGCTCCACTGATTTGCACCTTCTCTCGCCAGCTTCACATCTTTTCCAAGATCTTTTAGGATCTCTTCGATGACCTTGGCAACGCCCACGGGTTCTGGTTCTTTTTCCGGGTTTTCGGGTAATATCACTTCAGTGCCGCAATTGGGACAATATTTTCCTGAATCTATATTGGATGCTGTTACCAGGAAACCGCAACTGAAACATCTTGTGGTCGGTTGTCCTTTGTTGGGTTGATATAATAATAATGCTTCTCTCAGGTAATTCACCGGCAATGCAAAACCAAGGTTATCTCCGCCACGAATGATAAAAGAATTTACGCCGATGATCTCACCACTGGAATTTACCAATGGCCCGCCGCTGTTGCCGGGGTTGATTGCCGCATCGATCTGAATGAATTTTAATCCATCCCGGATGCGATCCACTTTGGAGATCACACCCTGCGTGGCAGAATAATTCAAACCATATGGATGACCAATAGCCACCACCGCATCTCCGTCTTTCATTTTATCGTAGGCTCCTAATTTTATTTCCGGCAGCTCGATATTTTTCGGCGCTTCAAGAAATGCGAGGTCATGCTTTCTGTCAGTGTACCAAACTCTCGATAACGTTTTATCAAATAATTTTCCGGCAATAGTTACTTCTGCACTATCGTCCACTACATGGTTGTTCGTAACAATGAGATCAAATTCACGGACATAAAATCCCGTACCGGTTCCTGTTTGCGTAGCGATCTGAATGATCGCCGTCTGGTATTTTTCTATAATGTTTTGAATGTCCATTTTTATTTTGCCTCCATATTCAAAAACTCAATTTCATTGGTAAAAGACAAATTAAAACTGACCGGGTCGGCAAATGAAAGATTTTCTGTTCTAAAATACATGTTCGGGTATTTATCTTTCCACCTGTCCTGGGTTTGTTTTATTTTTTCCACGATCAATTGCTGTGCAAACCGCTTATTGGCAGAATCGTAAAATTTTTCTTTGAATCCCAGAGCTTCAAAATAGTCGCTGTAATTAACCATCATATACAAATGGTACAATTCGGTGAGTACTCTTGGCATACTGAAAGAATACTGACAATAAGAAATCCCATATTCAATGACCTTATCGGCAATAAACGGATAGTTGTTTTCCCTGTACCAAAACATATTCTGGTTGGCTCCGTGAATAGAATCCGAAACAGACTTGTGTACCTGGGGTGCTACAATTGAAAATGTATAGCGGGAGCGATACAATTGCGGGAAGATCTCTTCTTTCGTTCGCTGCTGCAATTTTTTAAATTCTTCCACCATGTCCTTGTTCTTTTCCGCTGCGGGTCTTTCATTTTTTTGAAAATATAGCCCAACAATTTTTTCGATATCATTCAGCAGGCTTCCTTCGGGTGCGATCAAATAGTCCAGTTTGTATGCAAGGGCCAGCAACAGGTATGCGATCCCGCCGGAAAATTTTTCGGCATCCAGGGTGGCAATGTAATCCAGCGTTTCTTTCATCCATCGTTGCATGAATTCATACTTTATTTCTTTTTCCTGCAGCGGTATCCCACTGATGTGTTCCATATCGGCAGCTTGCAGCATGGAAAAATCTTTCACCAACAGATCATCTTGTTTATCGGCTTTGGTGCTCAGCTCTTTTAACCCGTAATATAATTTGCTGGGATTGGCCGAATCAATGCTGCTGTCAAATCGCATGCATAGGCGATCCTGGTCCAACGCATAACGGCTGTAATACAAATTAAAATTCATTTCCAGCAGCCGCCGCATGACAGGAACAGAAGATTGCGGCATTTTCGCCAGTGTCACTTCTGCCCGCAATCCATCTTTATCAAAGCTGCCTCTAACGATCTTAGACCCCTGGTACAGCTGGAATCTTCCTTCTGCGCCATTTCGTTCATACACTACATTTTGAGTATTATCATCTCTTAAATATTCAAAAAAAGCGTCCAGGCTGTCGGCATATTTTTTTTCTTTAAAAAAATTATCGGCTTCGGTCCAGCGATTTACTTTGGCTACCGGTTTATTATTATCCGAATAGCGGCCAAACAAAATTGCCGGCGACGAAGCAGCATCTTCTTTTTTCTTTCCCCATCCAAATAATTTATCCAGCATGCGTCAAAATTGAGAAAAGGCAAGATACAAAAGAAGACAAAAGAGACAAGCCCTAACCTGTTCCGGTATTGAATAGAATTAAAATAATCCCCAATAGGTTTGTACCTGTTGGCTGTAATATAAAAATCAGTAGTTTCGCCCAAATCAATTCCAAGATGAAGTTTATTGTATCGTCTTCTGCCTTACTGAAACAATTGCAGCATATTGCCGGCGTCATTAATGCCAATACCGTTTTGCCGATCCTCGAAGATTTTTTGTTTGAAATTGAGAAAAATAAACTCTCGGTGATCGCCACTGACCTGGAAACAGTGATGCGTGTCCAACTGGACATTGAGGCCAAAGACAGCGGTAAGGTTTGTATCCCTGCCAGGATATTGATCGATTCATTGAAAAACCTGCCCGATCAGCCACTAACTTTCAACATTGATAAAAATTCAGGTATCGAGATCACCAGCGACAGTGGAAAATATAAAGTCATGGGCGAAACCGCTGATAATTTTCCAAAAGAACCAGCCGCCGATGACACTACTTCTTTCAAGATGACCGCATCTGCTTTGGTAACGGCTATCAACAAAACACTTTTTGCCACCAGCAACGATGACCTGCGTCCTGCCATGACCGGTGTATTTTTTGAATTAGATAAAAAAGGGTTGCAGTTCGTTGCTACCGATGCTCATCGCCTGGTTCGGTATAAAAGAAAAGATGTGAGCTGCCCGAAAAATGATTCATTCATTGTTCCCCGCAAACCATTGAATCTTTTAAAGGCGGCGATTCCCGCCAATGACGATGAGATCACCATCAACTATAACAACAATCATCTTTTTGTAAAACATGGCAGCACCCAAATGAGTTGCCGGCTGATTGATGCCCGATTCCCGGATTATAAAGTGGTGATCCCTTCTGATAATCCGTATAAACTGACGGTGAACCGCAACGATTTTCAAAGCGCATTAAGAAGAGTAAGCGTATTCAGCAATAAAAGCACCAACCAAGTGGCGTTGAATATTACCGGCAGCGAATTGCAGTTGGCAGCTCAGGATGTGGATTTCAGTTTTGAAGGAAATGAAAGAATGAAATGTCAATATAATGGCGAGGACCTGATGATCGCATTCAATGCCCGTTTTCTTATTGAAATGCTCAGCGCTACCGATAGTGATGAAGTGAATATGGAATTATCCACTCCTACCAAAGCGGGATTATTGAAACCCGTTGAGCAGGACGAAAACGAAGAACTGCTGATGCTGGTGATGCCGCTGATGCTGAATCAATAGATCCTGGTTAAAATTTTTAAACAAGTATTGAAATCTCTCTTTTACATAGAGAGATTTTTTATTTTTAGAAAATGGACTTTATTCCTATTCTATCATTCAATGATTATATTGAAGCTAACATTATTCTAGGCCGCTTGCAAAACGAGGGCATCAGTTGCTGGTTAAAAGATGAGAACTCTGCTACCATTGCGCCGTTCTTTTCTAATTCAATCGGTGGTATCAAGTTGATGGTCGCAGCGTCACAGGAGGTAAGAGCGCTGGAGCTGATCAATCTTTTTAAAAAGAATTCTACCGGAGGTTGATCGGTCTTTTTGCTTTTACTTCGTAAATTGTCTTTTCATTTGTCATATCATGTGGAATCGAATATCTGTTTTTTTTGAAACCCTGGAAGATCATCCAATATTACGGTTTACCCTATTGGTAGCCGGTTTATTATTTTTCTGGATCATCGAAGGCGCCATTCCTCTAATTCCGCTTCATTATAAAAAGAATAAACTGCGCCACGCTGCTGTTAATTTTGGTTTTACGCTTATTCACCTCGTCATTCATACTTTACTTGCCATACTGATCGTATTGCTGGCTGACTGGTGTCAAAAACAATCATGGGGTTTGGTGTATTGGTTTCATGCTAATATCCCGATCACCATTTTGATCGGTGTGTTGGCGTTGGATTTCAGCAGCTGGCTGGTGCATTGGGTGATGCATAAAAATTCGTTGCTGTGGAGTTTTCATCTCATTCATCATGCGGATAATAATGTGGACGTAACAACAGGCTTGCGGCACCATCCCGGCGATAGTATATTGAGAGGAATTTTCTTTCTGCTGCTCAATTTTGTTTCCGGCGCCCCGGTTTATGCGGTGATGATCTATCAAACATTAATAGTGTTATCGACTGCTTTTACGCATGCCAATATCAGCCTTCCCCGCTGGTTGGATAATGCATTAAGCTATATCCTTGTTTCTCCAAACATGCATAAAGTGCATCATCACTGGAAACAACCTTTCACCGATAGTAATTACGGAGCCGTGTTTTCTATCTGGGACAGATTGTTTGGCACTTTTATGAAATTGGATCCGAAAGACATTCACTATGGCCTCGACAAGTATTTTCCCAATGAAAAAGACGAAAACTTTATGGCCCTGATGAAATATCCGTTTGAGCACCACGATTAGTTATAATGAGACAAGATTACAAGGAAAAACGGATAAGTCGTTTAACTTTGGCGCCTATTTTATTTTAGAATGATTTACCTAAAATCTAAAAATGAATTCTGACAATCGTGGTTCTGTTGTTGCGCTGATACCGGCTCGCTATGCTGCTACAAGATTTCCCGCCAAGCTGATGCAATCGCTTGGAAAAAAAACAGTGATCCGGCACACATACGATGCTACTGTTGCAACAGGATTGTTTCACGAAGTCGTTGTAGTTACTGACAGTGATATAATTTTGAATGAAATTATTTCTCACGGTGGCAAAGCCATGATGAGTAAGAAAGATCACGAAAGCGGAACCGATCGCATTGCAGAAGCCGCATCAAATATGGATGTAGATATCATCGTGAATGTACAGGGCGATGAGCCTTTTGTAAAAAAAGAACCGCTGGAAAAATTGTTGCAGGAATTTATTGATCCTTCGGTGCAGGTAGCTTCGTTAATGCAGCTGTTAAAAGAACCATCGCAAATAGAAGATCCGAATTATGTGAAAGTGGCGGTTGATAAAAAAATGAATTCTCTTTTCTTCAGCCGCAGTGTCATTCCTTACCCAAGAGAAAAAAACATTCCGATTACATATTATGAACATATCGGTGTTTATGCTTTTCGCAAAAAAGCATTACTGGATTTTTCCGGCTGGCAAATGACGCCCCTGGAAGCAGCAGAAAAAATAGAATGTCTTCGTTTCCTGGAAAACGGAATTCCACTTCGAATGGTGGTAACGAATTATATGGGAATAGAAATAGACACACCCGAAGATCTGCAAAAAGCGGCCGGGTTGTTATGATCTCTTTTCAATAATTTCAATTCATAATAGATAAAATATGATGCAGCCTCTTTGGGGCATTGACCTGGGCGGAACAAAAATTGAAGGCGTCATTCTTCCCTCGCTTGATGATCCCACACCTATCATCAGGACAAGAATAGAAACAGAATCATCGCGGGGCTATGAGCATATTTTAAACCAAATTGAAACGTTGATTGCGAAAATGCAACAAGAGTCGGGTCTTTCTCCGAAAAAGATCGGCTTTGGCACTCCCGGCGTTTTAGATCCTCGGTTGCAAACCATGAAAAACTGTAATACCACTTCATTAAATGGAAAATATTTAAAAAAAGACCTTGAAGAACTTTTACGGATTCCCGTTAGCATCGCAAATGATGCTAATTGTTTTGCGTTGGCAGAAACACATTGGGGAATTGTAAAAGAAAAATTCCCTTCAGCGTCTGTTGTATTTGGGATCATCATGGGTTCCGGTGTGGGTGGTGGCATTGTAATAAACGGAAAAGTTTGGAACGGCCATCATGGCATTGCCGGTGAGTGGGGGCATAATTTTTTAGATGATTCCGGCGGTGTTTGTTATTGCGGAAAAACAGGTTGTGTGGAAACAATTATTTCCGGTCCTGCGTTGCAGCGTTTTTATGCCGGCCTTAGCGGAAAAAATAGTTCGTTGAAAGAAATTGTGCAGCAATATGCACAACATGATGATGCAGCTGTTCAGACCATTGAACGTTTACATTATTTTTTTGGCAAAGCGGTTTCTGTCATCACCAATCTTTTAGATCCTGATGTAATTGTTGTGGGTGGTGGTGTCGGAAATATTGAGTCAATTTATACAGAAGGATTGCGATCCCTGAAAGAATTTATTTTTAATAACTCCGTTGATGTGTCTATTGTAAAACCAAGCCTCGGCGATAGCGCCGGTGTGTTTGGCGCTGCGGCGTTGGTAGCAGATTAGGTGGTTTTAATCTTCGTGGAAGGCGAATCGCTTATTTTTGCAGCAATAATTTTTTGAAAAAGTAAAATATGAAATTCAGAAATTTTAAAATGGTGGGCTATGTGATCTATGGCCGTGGTTGTTTTGATCAATTGGATGAAATACTGGCGCCGCACCGAAAGAACAATGCGCCGATGATCTTTTTGCTGGATCATTTTTTTCAGAACAAACCATTGGCGCAGCGCATCCCGCTTCGCGGAAATGATGAGATCATTTTTGCTGATGTGACTTATGAACCCAAAACATCTTATGTAGATAAACTGGCGCAACAACTGAAAGAAAAATTCGGAACCGTAAGCGGCATCATCGGCATCGGCGGCGGCAGCACTATGGATCTTGCCAAAGCGGTTTCGTTGATGATGAACAATCCTGGCTCTTCTTCTGATTACCAGGGTTGGGATCTGGTAAAAAATCCCGGCATATACAAAGTGGGTATTCCAACACTCAGCGGCACCGGCGCTGAAGTTTCAAGAACCTGTGTGCTCACTGGCCCGACGAAAAAATTAGGAATGAATTCCGACTTCACTCCTTTTGATCAAATTGTTTTGGATCCGCAACTGACCGCCAACGCTCCCGTGAACCAAAGATTTTACACCGGCATGGATTGTTATATTCATTGCATTGAAAGTTTGAACGGAACTTATTTAAATGAATTCAGTAAATCGTATGGCGCAAAA
>DASZPW010000214.1:0-2648 GCA_035550155.1 Chitinophagaceae bacterium
AGAAACCATTCTTGCTGCTTGATATGTCTCCTTCAATATCATTTGGATAAAATTTTGTAATTGTTATTGCAAGGGTACTGTCATTCTCAAATTTTCTGATATCGGGAAGTTTATTTAAAAAGGCCCAATGATCAATTGAATCATTCAGCGCATACCGGTAGTTGCTCGTATCCGTCAGGATGTCGGCTCTGTACAGGAGAGGATACTTCATTATTAGCTCCCTGAATTTTTCATTGAACCAAAATTTATTTTGACTGAGCAGATTGCTGGGGGTGATCCTGTAATCAGATCTTCCGATCTTTTTATTATACAAAGCCCTGCACCCGATATCGGCAAAATTATTTTCATTGCCTTTGCTGATTACGTTCAAACTGTTTTTAATATCCGGAATAGGATAGCCTTCCACGGAATTTTCATCGATGATCTTCTGTACTGCTGAAGCCTTTTGGGTTTTGACTACAGTGAATGGCTGAAATAGCATGGTAAATAAAATGCAGTTCACAATCCCCAATGATAACAAAGGTCTCAGTCTTATTTTTTTTGTTGTGAATTTCCAGACAAAGTATAAAAACGGTAACTGTATTATTGTATTGATCAGAACAAGATCTGCAAAACTCGAATTGTCAAGACCGTTTTTTATTTTTTGAATCACACCTGCTGTAGCATTAATAGCAGGTGAATGCTGAGGAGAAAAAACAGTAAAAGGAGTGAAAAGAGAGCATATCCATGTTATCATCAACACGCAGGAAGCAATAATGATCGACGTTTTAATTTTTCGGCTATTTATATTTTCTGAAATGAAGCTGTCAAAAGCAAAAGCAACGAGGATGCAGGAAAAAAAGGTAGTAAACAATTTGGCATTTGCCGGATGCCTGAAAGTATTCATGAACGGGAGGATGTAATAGGAGACCGTTCTTAGTCCTGCTATTTCTCCAAAGCTAAAGAGAAGGGAAATAGCAACTGCCCATTTAGAAAATCTCAGGAGGGGATCTTTTGTTTTAATTAAAAAAGAAACTATGAGAAAAACGAAACTGATCATTCCGATAAATGAATTCCTTTCTAGCGGATCTGTGTTATGAATGCCGGGCATTTTCCAGATGCCGAGAGGCGTGGCGTAAGAACTTAAAAGAAAAGGATGTAATGAATTACTCATCACTTGTTCGTAACTGGCGCCTTCACCTCTTTCGGTCAGAGGTAAACTTTGCATATAAGATAGAATAGCTGGAGATGCAAGAAGCAAAAAAGTAAAGACAAGGACAAGGTGTGAAATGATCAATTGTTTTTCCGGCAGTATTTTTTTTCGAATTTTCCATAAGCGAAAATAATTCCAGATAAATAGGGCGGCCATCATGTATGCGGAGAGAATAAAGTCAGCGGGATAGGCGCTGGTTAGACAAACAAAAAGAGTAATCGCTGTGGCTAATGCCCACCTGATCTTATCTTCTTTTAATAGCCGGTAATAGAATAAAAATAAAAAAGGAAGGCAGGAAGCTCCCGTGATCCAGTTTAAAAACTGTGCTGAATCGCTGTTGAAACCACAAAGCATGAATGCCACTGAAGCAAGCAAGTTGGCATACGGATGAACTTTGAAATATTTTAAAAGATAAAACATTCCAACGCCACTTAAATAGACGTACAGTAATGTTTCAAGTTGCAGAGTGTAAAGATTGTATGGGCCGAACAATGAGAATAGCTGCACTACCGGGTTCCAAACGCCTGATTGCATATCGCCATGTAATGGATAACCAAGATTCAGGTAGGGAGTCCATAGAGGGAAAATTCCGGAATGATATGATTCACTCACCAACCTGCGGGTTGGAAGAAAATAATTCAATGCATCATTTTTCAAACTGAAAATATGAAAACTGATCGGCCAGTATGCGACCCATACGATTATCAGCAAAAGTAACAGGTAAATCCAGTTGCTTTTATAATTGACAGGTTTGGTAAGCTGATCTCCCGGTAGCATTATTTTTTGCTGTAATTTTTGAAAAGCAGGTAAATGTCTTTAATAATAGCCGGTAATTTAAGAATATTAATTTTTGAGCCACCCGGGTTCTTCCATTTTTGCAATGGGAACTCGATCCCTTTGCCAGAAAAATTATTTTTTCGGATGCGCAAAAATATTTCTACATCGAAAAACCATTTCGTTTTGAACGGGTCTCCGCAAATGTTTTTTATAAGGTCTGTAGAAAAACATTTTGACCCGCACTGTGTGTCATAAATACCCAACCTATACCTGGAATCTATAATGGTTGCGATCAATCTTCCTGACAGGTGGCGAAACAAACTTCTTTCGATTTTTGTATTGAGCATCCTAATGCGGGAACCAAAAATATAATCAACGGATCGTTGTTGCATTTCTAAAAACATTGAATAAAATTCATCAAGATCTGTCGAAAGATCGGCATCAAGATACCCGATATGGGAATAAGAATTTTTGTCAATCGAAGATAAGATGCCTTCCCTGATCGCAGTGGCTTTGCCCTTGTTCTTCGTCAATTGCAAAACAGTTACATTACTTTTTGCGGATTCCTCAATTTTTCTTAAGACTTGAGTCGTATTATCCCTGCTTCCATCATTCACAAATACAAGATCATCGTCTGTCTTACCAGCGAGAAAGTTTATGAAGATCTCGGGCTTCAATC
>DASZPW010000215.1:0-3782 GCA_035550155.1 Chitinophagaceae bacterium
TTTCTGCAATTCTGAATACTTTCGGGGCATTTTCATAATTGGTATTGGCGCCTGTAAATAAGGCCGGGTTGCCGGGATATTTTTTTACGAGCCAAATATTATCATAGTTGATACCCTGAACTGTAACCGGGAATTGACCAAAGTATGCTGCCTTCCTGATATCAGCATTATCGTATTTATCTACAACCCACTGAGATGGAACAAAATCCGGGTCATATCTACCAGTAGATGGGATGTAGCCGAGGTAAATACTATTTGCATTAGCCAACTCGCTTGGTGCGATCGTTTGCAGTTGCACAATGGATTCTGTTTTTGTGTCTGTGGTCCAGTATGCAGTAAATGCAGCCTGGGAGGTGATCAAAGGATAAGTGCCGGAAGAAATTAATGCATCAGCCGCTGTTTTTGCTCCGGCCCAATCCTGCATCGTCAATCTTACTCTTGCTTCCAGCGCTAAAGCTGCATCTTTTGTAAAGCGGGTTGAACCCTGAACGCCGGGCACAGCTGATAGGAGAGTTTTAGCCTGTGAAATGTCGCTTAAGATCTGATCGTACACGGCTTTGACTGTAGCTCTTGCAGGAAGTGCTGACACATCATACGTAAGTACTAATGGAACTCCGAGGTCAGCAGCAGCAGTCGAAGGCTCATAAGGTTTTGCAAACAACTGGATCAATTGATGATAATAAAAGGCTCTTGCCAGGTAAGCATCACCTTTATAACGGTTCAACTCAGCCACTTCATTGGTTGCAGGTGTTATTTGCTCAAATCCATCAATCTGGATATTCAAATTTGTAATAGCACTATAATATCCCGCCCAAACATCACGGATGGTATAGTCATCAGAAGTGAAATCCCAACGATGAGGAGCACCATTCCTGTTTCCAAAATCCAGGGATGCATTTAGTTGATCGCCCTGTACATCGGTACTGAACGTATAGATGCCATAGAATCTTCCTCTCAAATAACTGTAAAGTCCGGAATTCCATGTCTTCGCATCCTTTACTGTTTGAAAAGATTGTGATAAGGCAATTTGATTGTATGGATTTTTATCCAATTTTTTTGTACAAGAAGCCAAAAGCAAAACCGTCAGGCTTCCCAACAATAACTTTATTTTCATTTGTTTCATATTCAAAAAGTTTCAAAGGTTTTAAAATGTTAGATCCAGGCCAACAGCAACTTGTTTTGTATTTGGGTTAGCTCCCAAAGAAAGGTTACTGTCCACTTCAGGATCTGGTCCGGAATACTTGGTAAATGTCAGGAGGTTTCTGCCAGTGACATAAAACCTTGCTGATTTAAAGAAATTGCTTTTGCTAAGAATACTGTTGGGGAAATTGTATCCGATTGTAACAACTTTCATTCTCATGAATGATGCATTCTCTACCAACCTTGAATCGAATTGAGTGAATTGTATTCCATACTTGGGAAACCTGGTAACATCACCAGGTTTTTGCCAGTAGTCAAGAATGACTTTAGACTGGTTATACCCGGGGAATTGATTCGGATTCTCGTAGAAATAGCGGTCGTTATTGATCAGGTATTTTCCCTGGGAAAAAGTAAAGTCAGCATTGACGAAGAAACTTTTGTACCCTGCAGTCAAACCGAATCCACCATTCAGCGGAGGATAGCGCTTGATCCCGGTATTCTGTTGCAAATTCGGAGAGAAAGTAGATGTAACATCATTAGGATCTTTCTTCGTATACACGATCTTATCAGGATCAGAATTCGGATTATACCATTGCGGTAAACCTGTTTGCGGATCCACTCCTTTAAAAATTGGATAGAAGAAGGAAACAGGTTGTCCTATTGCCCAGCTTACGCCTGTATTAGGAATGATCCAATATTGTTTTCCCTGGAACAATGATGTCACTTCATCTTTATTATAATTCAAATTAATGTACGGTGTGATGTATGCATCTTTTGTTTTGAGAACATCTGCATCAATCGAAAGATCGATACCGGAATTTTTCAAGGTTCCAACATTTGAAGTAATAGATGAGAAACCTGAAGTATATGGATACGGTACTGAAATCAACATATCAGATGTCTTACGTATATAGTAAGAGGCATCGACACGCAATCTGTCAAATAATACAAAGTTCAAACCGAAGGTTGTGGTTCTTTGCGTTTCCCATGATAATAATGGATTACCTGCAGCGCTGATGTTCCAGCCTGTATTATTATCGTATGTATTAGTACCAACAAGCGGAAGACTTTGATAATTGCCGATCGCCGAGTTACCTGTAGTACCGGTATTAGCCCTTACTGTCAGATCTGTCAACCAATTGTATTTGCTGAGGAAATCTTCCCGTTTTGCTTTCCACATTACTCCGGCTGACCAAAAATTAGCAGTACGGTTGTCTTTACCGAAGCGAGATGACTGATCCTGGCGGAATGATCCATCTACGAAATATTTATTCTGATAATTATACTCCAGGCGACTGAAATAAGATAAATAAGCATACTCTGAATTTGAAGAATTCGAAGTACGGTTATTTGGTCCGTTTGATAATAAAACAAGCCTGTCATCACTCTGTCCGGAAGATGAAGTATTGAACGACGGAGTTTTGTTTTCAACAAATTCCTGGCCTATTAAGGCTGTAAAATTGTGATCCTGAGCAACGGTAAATTTATATTCACCGGTATTGGTCACCGTTGTGGTAACTCCTCTTGTATAGCTTTCTGAGGCGTTTCCGTTATTCAACGAACCTGCATAAGAAGGTAATTGAACAGTGCTTGATCTGTAGTCATACGCTTCAAGAGCCGCCTGAGTTTTTAAAGTCAGGTTTTTGATCGGATTAATTTGTATATAGGCAGATGGGTTAAACTGCACGTTGTTATCCTTGCCCTGAATTTTATCTGCAAGATATTTTGGTGCATACCTGTTCCAACCTGGAATCAAGCCATAGATCAGTTCTCCGGATGCATCCAAAGGAGAATAAAATGGCGCTGCCAAAAGTGCGAGACCCCTGTTAGTATTATTTGTTCCATAAGGATTTGTTTGACGTTCATCATCACCCATAAAAAGGTTCAATCCCATCTTAAACCAGTTATTTACCGTTGTAGTAAGATTGGAACGAAGTGTGTATCTTTTATAGCCGGATCTGTATGCAAGTCCGGGTTGATCTAAGTAGCTACCGGAAATATAATACGATGTTTTTCCGCCACCACCGGAAATTGACAAGTCCACTTGCTTCATAGGAACATTGTCTTCATAGTAATACTTATACCATTTCGTATCGCTCGGGTATGTAGTAAGCAGGTTGTCTATCTGGGACTGTGTTCTATAGCCTGTAGCAACCCAAAAATCCGTAAGCTGTTTCGTATTCATGAAATCATTAAAGAAATCTGTATTCGCTAAGTTGGAAACCCCGTATTGAGTTTGTAAAGTAATTGTAGCAGGCTTGTTAGGTGATCCTTTCTTGGTGGTAATGTAAATTACACCATTTGCAGCCCTGGAACCATAAATAGAAGTGGCTGAAGCGTCTTTCAATACAGAAATAGTTTCAAAGTCATTCGGATCAAGACTGATAATAGTTCCCTGATCGATTGGTGCTCCATCCATCACAATTAAAGGAGTAGAACTTGCACCCAAAGATCCTACACCATGCAAGCGTATTGAAGAACTGGCAGAAGGTTCGCCGTTTGAAGTGAACACCTGCAATCCGGCAACTTTTCCCTGCAACGCATCAAATGAGTTGGCATTCGGCCTATCCTGAATTTTGGCAGCACTTACTGTTGCAATGCTTCCTACAGTGCTTCCCACTTTTCTGGCAGTTCCATAACCT
>DASZPW010000216.1:0-4859 GCA_035550155.1 Chitinophagaceae bacterium
TCCCGGGGTTTTTTTATTGTCAGAACCAGGATTATCAAGATTTATTGGATTATGAAAAAAATACAACTCCATACAAACTGTAAAAAATTGCTTGCGGACGTATTTACTCCGGTAAGTATTTATTTGAGATTAAGGGATAGATTCAGGGATACTATTTTACTGGAAAGCACTGACCATCACGTGGCGGAAAACAGTTATTCCTTCATCTGTATTAATGCCATAGGCGGAATTGAGATCAGTTCCACCCGGAATATTGAATTCAAATTACCTAATCAAAAACCAGAAAAAGTAAATATTGATGATGTCATGGAAGTGCCGAAGCTGCTTTGGGATTTTATGCAGCGCTTTGATGTGCATTCCGGTAATATGAAAGAAGCAAAATTTTCCCAGGGATTATTTGGTTATACCACTTATGATGCAGTGCAATTTTTCGATACTATAAAATTAACATCATCCGTTTGCAATGTAGAGCCTGTGATCCCTTTGATGCGCTACCGCCTGTATCAATATGTGATCGCCGTAAATCATTTTAAAGATGAATTATTTATTTGTGAAAACCTCGTTCCCGGTTTGGAGAGTGAAGTGGCTGTGGTGGAATCATTGATAAAAAGCAAAGACGTTCCTGTTTATCCTTTTCACACAAAAGGAGCAGAAAACTCCAATATGAGTGATGAGGATTATAGAGAAATGGTGAAAAAAGGAATTCAGAGTTGCCACCGTGGTGATGTATTCCAGATCGTACTCAGCCGCCGGTTTGAGCAAAGTTTTATTGGCGATGAGTTCAATGTATACAGGGCTTTAAGAAATATCAATCCATCGCCTTATTTATTTTTCTTTGATTATGGAGATTATAAATTGATGGGATCATCTCCGGAAGCACAATTAATTCTTCAAAATGGAAAAGCCACGGTGCATCCCATTGCAGGAACTTATAAAAGAACCGGCAATGATGAAATTGATGAACGGGAAACACAGCGTCTATTGAAAGATGCAAAAGAAAATGCCGAGCATGTAATGCTGGTCGATCTTGCCCGGAATGACCTGAGCCGTGTATGTGATAATGTAGTTGTCACTCATTATCGCCAGGTGCAATATTATTCTCATGTCATCCATTTGGTAAGTGAAGTGACTGGCAAAGTGCGGGAAGGAAGTAATCCATTTGAATTAATGGCTAAAACTTTTCCGGCAGGAACATTGAGCGGTGCACCTAAATTCAAAGCAATGGAATTGATCGACGATTATGAGCCGACATCAAGGAGCTATTACGGCGGTTGCATCGGTTTCATGGGATTTGACGGCAGTTGTAATCATGCGATCATGATCCGGACTTTTATGAGCAAGAACAATACATTGGTATTCCAGGCTGGTGCCGGCATCGTTGTGGCGAGCAATCCGGAAAGTGAATTGCAGGAAGTGAATAATAAATTAGGAGCGTTGAAAAAAGCGATTGAGTTTGCAGAGTTGATTTGATGGTTGGAGCATTAAATTCAGAGATTGTTAAATGGTTAAATTGTTTGATTGTTTTTTTAATTAGCCATCAAGCAATCAAACAATCAAGCAATTAAAAAAATGGACATAAAGATTCTTGTATTTGACAATTATGATTCTTTCACCTACAACCTGGTGCATTTGGTAGAAAAAATTCTGCATCAGAAAGTGGATGTATATCGTAATGACCAGATCCCCTTGGAAAAAGTTAATGATTATGATAAGATCATTTTATCACCGGGCCCAGGCATTCCGGAAGAAGCAGGGTTATTGTTGCCGTTGATCAAAGAATATGCCGCTACCAAATCTATTTTGGGTGTTTGCCTCGGTCACCAGGCAATTGGTGAAGCGTTTGGTGGTAAACTGGAAAATCTTTCGACGGTATATCATGGCGTTGCTACGAATGTTTTAGCCGGCAGTCAGGTGTCGGGAGTCAGGAGCAAGTTGTTCGAAGGTTTGCCGGATGTTATTGAAGCAGGTCGTTATCACAGTTGGATCGTAAGTGATGAAAATTTTCCGGAAGAACTGGAAGTGACAGCACGGGATGAGAATAATTATATTATGGGTTTACAACATAAAAAATTTGATATACAGGGAGTGCAATTTCATCCGGAGAGTGTGTTGACACCGATGGGGGAGAAAATAATGAGCAATTGGTTAAATGTCTGAACCTGGATTTGGGAGGATTATATGGATTTATATGAAATATAAGCTATGGCAGAACTGAAATATAAAGAGATAACAGAAAAAGTAATTGGTGCAGCGATGAAAGTTCATGCAGCGCTTGGGAATGGCTTTCAGGAAGTGATTTATCAAAGAGCACTGGAAATTGAATTAGAAGAGTCGGGTGTTCTCTTTGCAAGAGAGTTCAATATGCCTGTATTTTACAAAGGCAAAATGATCGGAGAAAGAAGAGTTGATTTTTTGATTGAAGATAAGATCTCTGTAGAATTAAAAGCGATATTAAAATTGGAACCAGTTCATTTTGCACAGGCAAGAAATTATCTGGAAGCTTATAATCTTGAAGTTGGACTTTTAATCAATTTCGGAAGTATAAGTTTGGAATTCAAAAGACTTCAAAATCCAAAGTATATTCCAAATCCTTTATCCTCATAATCTTTAAATCAACCCAAATCAAGGTTCAGACAATGAAAAAAATACTTCAATACTTATTCGAACACAAAACACTCAGCCGGGAAATGGCGAAAGAAGTGTTGGTGAATATCGGTAAAGGAATCTACAACGAACACGAAGTGACAGCTTTCATGACGATCTACCTGATGCGTAGCATCACCATTGAGGAATTACAAGGATTTCGTGATGCCTTACTGGAACTTTGTGTTCCGGTGGATCTGAATGGATACGACACCATTGACATCGTTGGAACTGGTGGTGATGGAAAGAACACATTCAATATTTCAACGCTCAGTTGTTTTATCGTTGCAGGCACTGGGCAAAAAGTAGCGAAGCATGGAAACTATGGCGCTTCGTCGATCAGCGGTGCAAGCAATGTAATGGAACAGTTGGGATATAAATTCAAAAATGATAAGGATCGTTTGAAGAAAGAAGTCGATGAAGCGAATATTTGTTTTTTGCATGCGCCGCTATTTCATCCGGCATTGAAAACGGTTGGACCGATCCGGAAAAATTTGGGGATGCGGACATTCTTTAACATGCTTGGCCCGATGGTCAACCCTGCAAGCCCGAAGTTCCAGTTAGTGGGAGTGTTTAGTTTGGAAATGGCAAGAATTTATAATTATTTATTGCAGCAATCCGGTACAGCGTTCACTATAATTCATAGTTTAGATGGATATGATGAAATTTCGCTGACGAATGATACCAAAGTTATCACCAATAAAGGGGAAAGTATTTTAACGGCTGAACAATTAGGGAAAAGAATGGTCAGTGCATCGGACATTAGTGGTGGCGCTTCTGTAGAAGAAGCTGCAAAAATTTTTATGAATATTTTGAAAGGTGAAGGAAGCTGGGCACAAAATGTAGTAGTGCTGGCTAATGCTGCGATGGCGCTGAACAGCACCGGCCATTATAAAAATTATGATGAGGCTTATAATGCGGCGGTGGAAAGTTTGGAGAGTGGAAAGGCAAAAGCGAGTTTGGATAAATTAATATCGTTGCAATAGTTCAATAATTTGGTGAATGAATATCCTGGACAAAATAATTGAGGCTAAAAAGAAATCCGTAAAGGAACAAAAAGACCTTTTCAGCATTCAAGAGCTGATGAACTCGCCGTATTTTGAAAAAGAAACTCTGTCATTGAGGGATAGGTTGAATAGCAGCAGAACAACCGGCATCATTGCAGAATTTAAAAGAAGATCACCGTCAAAAGGAATAATAAATAATAAAGCGGATATTGTTGACGTGGTAAGTAGTTATGAAAAATATGGAGCGGCCGGAATTTCTGTATTAACGGACGAAGAATTTTTTGGAGGGAACAATGCGGACCTGGTAAAAGCAAGAGAGAAGGTAACTGTTCCATTGTTGCGCAAAGATTTTATGATTGATGAATACCAGCTGATAGAAGCTAAATCTATTGGAGCTGATGTAATATTGCTGATCGCTGCATGTCTATCACAGCATGAAGTGAAACAATTAGCTGCTGTTGCAAAGAACCTCGGGTTGGAAGTTTTACTGGAACTTCATGATGAAAGAGAATTGGATCATATTTGCGAAGAGATTGACCTTGTAGGAATCAATAACCGGAATTTAAAGACCTTTGAAGTGGATATTGAAAGAAGTTTGAAAATGGCAGAGAAAATTCCAACGGGAAAAATAAAGATCGCAGAGAGCGGGATCAGTTCGATGGACAATATTCGGTTATTTAAAGAAAACGGTTTCAAGGGGTTTTTGATCGGGGAAAATTTTATGAAAGAGTCTGATCCTGGAAAAGCGTTTGAGAAATTTGTTTCGGGGCTATAGCTCTCAAAAATTTATTATAGAAATGGCTTCGGCTTAAAACTTAAAAACTGTTTATGAATATTAAAGTATGCGGCATTACTACAATGAAACAATTACAGCAATTGGACGGATTGGAAATTGATTTTGCAGGATTGAATTTTTATAAAGGCTCGCCACGGTATGTCGGTGACAAAATAGCGACAAAGGAAATTCAGAATGCTGATTTCGATATCAAGAAAGTAGGAGTGTTTGTGGATTCGGATTATGATGAAGTGATGAAGACAATCGATGATTATGCGTTGGACATAGTGCAGCTGCATGGGAATGAAAAGCCGGAACTTTGCAGCATGCTGGCTGAAGATATTGAAGTGATCAAAGTGTTCCGTATTGATGCCAATACTAAAAAGGTAGATGATCTGCTGAAAGATTTTGATGATGTCTGCGATTATTACCTC
>DASZPW010000217.1:0-2267 GCA_035550155.1 Chitinophagaceae bacterium
GGCAGCGTTTACCTATTTCCTGCAAAGCTGGAGTATTCCTTATCTGATCGTGCTGGTGTTGGTGTTGAATATTTTTTATAAGCTTAACTGGATCGATCCACGTAATAAAGCGTATGGGTTGGATTATGTAGATAAAGATCACCGGCCATCTTATTCAAGGGAAGGCTTGCTGGCTCTTTGCAGCAAAGAAAATATTGACGCCGACAGGCAGAATATGATTCATATTCTTGATAATTGGAAAAAAAAGCAGGATAGTGAGGTTCCATTGATGATAGTGATCAGCACGAGTGGAGGTGGCCATCGCAGCGCCACATTCACTATGAAAGTATTGCAGCAGCTTGATAGTATCACTCATGGACAGATCATGAAAAAAACATTCCTGATCACCGGCGCATCCGGAGGCATGATCGGTGCCGCATATTTCCGTGAACTATACCTGCAGCAAGAAAAAGGAAATAATATCCGCTTGCAGGATAAGACTTATGTGGATGATATTGCAGGTGATCTTCTCAATCCCGTTTTTTCATCATTGTTTGCAAGAGATCTCATCTCACCGGCGCAAAAATTCAGCGTTGGTCCTTATAAATATGTTAAGGACAGAGGATATGCATTTGAACAAAAATTGAATTTTGATACCCGGGGATTTCTCGACAAACAGATCAAAGATTATGCGGAGGATGAAAAAGAAGCGAATATCCCACTGATGTTTTTTAATTCTGTGGTGACAAGAGACGGAAGAAAAATGCTGATCAGTACGCAGCCGGTTCGTTTCATGATGCAGGGGCGGCAGGATACGGCCCGCATTCCAACTATGGATCCGGACATTATTGATTTCACTTCTTTCTTTGCAAAACAGGATCCGGGAAATCTACGGGTATTATCGGCCTTGCGTATGAATGCCACATTCCCAATCGTACTTCCGAATGTATGGCTTCCTTCCGATCCGGTGATCGATGTGATGGATGCAGGTCTCCGGGATAATTACGGGCAAGAAACAGCGTTGCGGTTCCTCGAGTCATTTGATGATTGGATCCGAAAAAATACCAGCGGTGTTTTACTGATCCAGATCCGTGACAGGGAAGCCGGCGGTTGGGAAGCGCCGTATGTTTCCGACAATATCACGGATCATATCACCAAACCATTTTTATTATTGCAGCATAACTGGTATAAAATGATGGAATTTTTTCAAAATGATATGCTGAGTTATTATGCGGAAATGAAAGAACATAATTTATACAAGATCATTTTCCAGTATGCCACCACCAGCGAAGAAAATAAAGCAGCATTAAATTTTCATTTGACACAAAGAGAGAAAAATGACATCATTTTGTCCGTGAACAATCCTTCCAACAAAACAAACTTTGACAAATTGCTTCGCTTTATGGATAAAAAATACGTGGATACGCTCAGGGCTGAATGAGGCGGAAACATTTTTCTTTGATAGCAATTTTTAATTTGGCAGGAGTTTCTGCAGGTTCGCCATCAATATGAAAAGGTGCCTTTGATTGATTGACAATGGCAAGTTCTTTTGTTTGAAAATAGATCAGGCCCCTGTTTTTTTTAATGACTGACTCGGATTGCAAACGCACAAATCCACTGATCTGCCGGAATGTTTGCAGGAAAAAATTCAATTTGCTTTGGCGTGTTGCAATAATAACATCCAGCAAGCCGTCGTGCAGGCTTGCCTTCGGGGCAATTTTAAAATTATTTCCGAATTGATTGCTGTTGGCGACACTTATGAAAAAGGCATCAAGTTCCAATGCAGATCTGTCAAATTCTATTTTGAAAGGATAGGTTCTTGCGGAAAAAAAATTTTTTATAACCAGCCGGATATAAGTTTTCAATCCCCGCCTGGATTGCTGGGTAAAATCATACGCCACTTTTGCATCCAATCCTAATCCGGCAAGCATGCAGGCAAACTGATCATTGAGATAAAACCCGTCTGTAGCTACGCTATGGCCTTTAAAAATAATATTCAATGCTCTCGATGGTTGTTTAGGGATTTTAGCTGCATAGGCCAACCCGTTTCCCGAGCCGCAGGGGATGATGCCGAAGTTCACATTACATTGCATCAGGTTGCCGATCACCTGGCTTACCGTACCATCTCCGCCGGCGATCACTACATCGGTGACCTTTTTTTCTTTGATCACTGAATGAAGAAAAGAGTAATCACCATTGGCAACTGAAGGGAAGATCTCGAACGCAATTCCTGCTTCATTTGTTTTATCAATGATCAATTGCTCCAGGCTATTCTTGGCCCTGGTGCC
>DASZPW010000218.1:0-5455 GCA_035550155.1 Chitinophagaceae bacterium
TGCTGTCTCTAAAGTTCTGCCGGAGATTTTTAAAATTTTTGAGTTTCAGGTTGGGGAATTCTCTTGGTTTCTCCGGTATTCTGAAACCATGGCCAGAATAATAAAATACTACAATATCATTGGGCGATGGCTTCAGTGCAGTAATGGCTGCCTGGACATTTGTTTTGCTATATTGTTTTCCGCAAATTGTTGTTGGCAGAAACTTTATTCCGAGATAATCCGTCAGCGTTTTAAAAGTTTCAACAGCCCGCTGCATGTCTTTGTTGCAGGATGACCCGATGGTCTCATCTAATGTGTCTGCCACAACGAGTAAATGCAGGCGGATATTCTTTTCTATCGGTGATAATCCTCTTGTGACTGGTTTGAAAAAGTTAGTATAGAAATCTTCATCCTCGCTGAAGTATTGCGAAATAAATTCTTTGCTCATTGCGGCAGCTTCTATCAATTGCCATGAAAAAGAATTGCCGGAGCTATTTTTGTTTTTTGTATCAACTACACCCGACGGCTCAAAAAAATCATTTGAAGCATTGTATTTAAAAATAAAAACAGGAAGTGTATACTTAGCATTATTGTCACCAACGATAAATCTTGGATTAATAGCGGTGATCAGCAGGGTGGCTGTGTCCTGCATTCCGTTTGCATCCATTGGGTACTGTTCATCAACATCTGTTTCTACAAGAACATCAGAACCATCTGCTGCATTTTGAAAACGTAACCGTATCAAACCGCTGCCATCAATATTACGGAGCATAAAAGTGTGATACGTCACGGTGCTATTCTGATCTTGAAAATTGTATTGGAAATTATAAATGGACTGTCCGTGAATCGTGTTGACACTAATGATCGTCAATACAAAAAATATGAATAATTTTAGCTTCAAGAAGAAATGTTTGACTTTTAAAGCTACTTCTTTTTGCAAACCTTCCATTTTTTTTGGAAAAAACCAATACTTGTCGTACACTTATGCTTAAATTTTTTATCATGACCAAACAAAAAACTGTTTATCGGATCATTTTGGCTGTACTTGTTGCCGCATTCATTTTTGTCGCCTGTAATAATAAAAGCGATGAGAAGGGCGCCAGCAAAGACACCACTACCAACACGATGAACACAATGTCAGCGGATTCATCAGGTATGAAAAAGATGGATACGGGCATGAACAAAATGGATACAGCAGGAACGAGACCCGTAAAGCCGGGCGACTAATACTGCATTGGTTTAAGATTTCATTATCATCCGCCTGAAAGTCTCATTTAACTGGTGAGATTTCATGCGGGTGATTTTTTTTGTCTTCTTCATGATGGATGCGATGATGGATCAGGCGATGGATCAGCCAATGTTCCACCCGGTGATGCATCGGGATCAGTATCGCTGCCATTCCCACGAAGATCAGTATTTCCAATATAGGAGTGTGATCCGTTAATTCTGCTACACTCGGATGCAGTAACAGGGTCAGGTACTCAAAGAAGAAAAGAAGAGATAATATACCCAGTGCCCTGATGACCCGGATATGTATTTTGGCACGGCTTAGTAACAAGGTGATGAGGAAGAACCCGGGAATAAATATTCCGATCAGCAGCAATTGCAATTGCTGGTACCTTTTTTTGGCTGCAATAGCTTTTTCTTCTTGCAATTCCCGCTGGCGAAATTGTTCTTCAACCGTCAGGCTTTGAAATTGCCGGATCTTTGCTTTGCTGTTCAGTGAATCATTTAACAGGTGTGAATATTCTGCAAAAACAAAAGCACTGTCTATTTTATTTATTTTTTTAAAATGACTGGTAAGAAAATTGGCCGCATTATACTCCCAGGACAGAAAGCCATCTTTTTTAGCGACAGCAAGAGAAAGGTTTGCGTATTGTCGTGCCGAATCACTCTTATTTATTTCGTCATACAATTGGGCCATTCCTAAGGCAGCTTCACAAAGCACTTCATCATCTTCAGCTTGTTTTAATAATTTAATAGCGGTTTGATAGTTCAATTCAGCTTCTGAATGATTCCCTTTCTTTAAATAAGTGTGTCCAAGCCCGGTCATCGAAGTTCCTATTAGGTCGCTATCATTTTGGTTTTTTGCAATAGTTAGCGACTTGCTGTAATACAGGTAAGCAGAATCGGTAAGGCCATGTTTGTCATAAGCGTCCCCGATATTCAAAGCAATATTGTATTTAAATTCATCCACGCTGTTTTTATTGATCACCGAGTCTGCTTTGAAATAATATTCCAGCGCATCAGTATAATCTTCCTGGAAGACGTACACGATCCCGATATTCATTAAAACACTGGCAAGATTATAGGGGACTTTTCTTTTTTCTTCCAGTTTTAATTTTTCCAGGTTCAATGCCAAAGCCCTGGGATAATTACCAAGAATCCGGAACGTACTGGCAAGGATCCCCAAAGACCTGGATTCACCTTCTATATAATTGATGCGCTTAGCAAGATAATAAGCATCCTGTGCCAGTTTCAGCGAAGTATCCGGGTTATTGCTATTAAGGATATTCGCCAGTTGCCACATTTCTCTTACCCGGTTGCTGTCAGTTTTTTCCTCCACCAACAGATCTCGCAAGCTATCCGCTTTTTGTTTTTGAGAAAAAACACTGGCATTAGTACAGAGAAACAGCAATATGAAAAAATATGATATTATTCTTTGCATGGATCAATAGCAGTACTTGCCTGGTTATCGGCTTCTAATGTAAGTATTTTAAATGGCTTGCCTGAAGAATTAGATTAAAATTCTGCTGACATGGATTGAAATGAGCCCGGTTATATTAGATTACATTTATTTTCTAGATAATTTTGTATCTATCTTAAAAGTGTGGATCCGGATGGAGTAGCGATCCTTTCACAAAAAATGCAAAGCAGTGTGCTGTTCTCATTATCGGCCAGGGACCGTAACAAATTAAAGTAACAAGAGAAAAAAGGCCTGGTGCAAATGAACGATGGTTAAAATAAATAAACCAATATAAAAATTAAATTATCTATGCTGTACATGGTCATTGAGAGATATCACGAAGGGAAAGCAAAAATGTTGTACCAGCGATTTTCTGAAAAAGGAAGAATGATGCCGGAAGGTGTTCAATACATTAATTGCTGGATCAACGAAGAGGTGACAGTTTGTTACCAGCTAATGGAAAGTGATTCGATTGAAGGCTTGCAGCAGTGGATCTCCAACTGGAGTGATATAGTAGATTTTGAGGTCATCCCTGTTATCAGTTCTGCGGAAGCGAAAGAAAAAGTATTTAGCAAAAACGGATAAAAAAATTTATGAAAATAGCAATTGCCAGTGATCATGCCGGTTTTCAATACAAGAATATCTTGTTGCAGGAAATCCGGGACAAGGGATATGAGCCTATCGACCTGGGTGCCTATTCAGAACAAACGGAAGATGATTACCCGGATCATGCAGAAGATATTGCAAAAACGATTTTAAAGGGCGAAGCCGAAAAAGGGATCCTTATTTGCGGTAGCGGAGTAGGGGTATCAGTTGCGGCGAATAAATTCAAAGGCATTCGTGCCGGGGTTTGCCATGATACTTATTCAGCACATCAATGTGTGGAGCATGATGATGTGAATGTGTTATGTATCGGGCAACGGGTCATTGGCATTGAACTGGCGAGAGAAATTGTTTTGACTTTTCTGGCGGCAACATTCAGTCATGAGCCGAGGCACCAACGGCGATTAGATAAGATCAGGGATATTGAAAGCAGGAATATGAAGTAATGAAATAACAGGATAAATCAGCGGTTAAAGATCTCCCGGTGTTTGGTTTTTCATTTGCGGTTCTCTATCTTTCCTGATCAAAATGGTAATTTTGTGAAAAGATATTTGCGTTCTGCAATCATTTTTGTTTTTTCAATCGTTCTTTTCAGTAGTAATTCTCATGCACAGGATGCAAAACCTGATACGGTAAAAGTTGGTGTCTATATTACCAGCATTCATGACATTGATTTTAAACAAAAAGAATATGCGATCACATTCTGGTTATGGTTAAAATATAAAAACAAGGATTTTGATTTTTCCAATAACCTCGAGGTGCCGATGGCAAAGACCGTCAACAAAGCATATTTCACTGTGGACAGTTCGGATGGGAGAATATTTATGACTATGAAACTTCAGTGTGTAATGAAAGATACCTGGAGGATCCGGAATTTTCCTTTCGATGAACAGAAGCTGCGTCTTTCGATAGAAAATTCTCAATACGACTCCCGTTACCTGGTTTTTGCTCCTGATACCGTGGGGGCGCATTTCGATCCCCGCTTTACACTTAGTGGGTGGAATATTGACAGTTGCATCATACTGACCGGTACAAAAGCTTACGAAACTGCATTCGGCGACGAATCGCTTTCCAAACCTCATACTGAATACAGTAATTTCCGGGTGCGATTGGATATAAAACGAAATGCCAGCGGACTATTCTGGAAAATGTTTTTAGGTATGTTCATTGCTTTCCTGATCGCTTATGTTTGCTTTTACATCCACATTGATGGTATTGATTCCCGTTTTGGCCTGAGTGTGGGAGCATTATTTGCAGTGATCGGCAATAAATACATTATTGACTCATCGCTGCCCGAATCAACTTCTTTTACATTAGTGGATCTATTACACGGACTTACTTTATTCTTTATCTTTTGTGTGATCGCTGCTAACGCATATTCTTTGAAACTCGTAAAAAGTAATAAAGTAGCGAAAGCACGCCGGTTTGACCTGGTAATGGCACAGGTGATCTTGTTAGTCTACATTGGCTTGAACGTTTGGCTCATTTCAAAGGCAGTCAATGGAGGATGATGGCTTTGTAAATTATTTTGTTACTATTTTTTTGCAATTGTTTGCTGTTGTAATGTGGTCCAGAAATCCGGAGCTTCTTTTCCCAACACCCACACTGAGATCCCACGTAGTTTGTATTTTTCTAAGATATCCAGTTTTCGTTTCAATGATGCTCCATCTTCAATGTACATATATTCATACACGCCGTCGTTATCCCAGAAAGTATAATGACAACCGGCTTTTTCATTCCACATGAGTTCTGCTTTGTTTGTTGCCAAAAGATTTGCTACTACTTTATAGCCGATCTGCTGCCCATTGGAAAAACCACCTTTTTCTTCTGTATAATCCGGAAACCAATGCATGGAATAGTCGGGAATTCCCAACGACATTTTTTCCGGAGCCACTCCTTTTTTGATGAGATATTGAACGACACGTTCCACCCAATCAGCGCCGGCAACTGGCCCGGGCGGTGTGCGGCGGGTGTGCTGATCATACGACATAATAGAAATAAAATCTCCAGCTTCTGAAATTTCTTTAAAATCATAACCAGCGATCCAATTTTCATAGAGATAACGATGATAGGGCGTAGGACCGGGCGAATCTTCAACTGAATGCACCACCGCTGCGGATAATTGAAGCCCTGCTTTATGTAATGCATCGGCAGTTTCTTTAAAATATGAGGTGTAATTGTTTCTGT
>DASZPW010000219.1:0-2123 GCA_035550155.1 Chitinophagaceae bacterium
ATTTTGTGCCGGGAGACTCTGTCGTTTATGCTGAGGATTTTAACGGTGAAAATATTGGTGAACTGGCAAACAACTGGAATACCACGGGAGCAGGAGAAGTCACTACGCTGAATCAATATGATGGTAATTGGCTGCGATTGCATTCGCCGTTCAATTATCTCAGTGATAACACTAATGATTTTGGTGATAATTATACCATTGAGTTTGACGTCATCCTGCAATTGAAAAATAATGGATGGATGTACCCGCAATTTTGTTTCGGATTTTTTTCTGCAAACGCCACAGCGACCTCAAATGAATTACTGAAAGAAAAATGGAAATCTGATGCGGCTTTGCTGGTTACAGTTGCGCCGGCCGAATTTAAGGGAAGCAAGGTTTTAATGGATTCTTATCTCGACGATAAGACATATTTCAGGAGCGATGCCAAACCATTCAGCCAGATGGAGCAGTGGTATGGAAAACCGATCCATGTGGCGGTGCAGGTACAAAAAGAAAGATTCAGGATGTGGTTGAATGAGGAAAAAGTTTATGATCTGCCTAAAGCGGTTCCTTTAAATAAAATAATGAATCAACTACGGTTTGAAGTGCATTTCACCAATTATAATGATGAACAGTACGGAATTTACCTGGGTAATATCAAAGTAGCAAGAGGGTTTCCTGACACAAGGCATAAACTGGTGGAAGAAGGAAAGTTCAGCACGACAGGAATTTTATTCGATGTCAATTCAGATAAGATCAAACCCACGTCTTACGGCGCTGTAAAAGAAATTGCTGATGTTCTTCAGAAATTCTCTTCGATAAAAGTAAAAGTGGTAGGACATACGGATAGTGATGGAAGTGATGCCGCTAACCTGGAGCTTTCAAAGAAAAGGGCTGCGGCTGTAAAGCAAATGCTGATGGTTGAATTTGGTATCGAAGAATCTCGTATCGACACGGAAGGTAAAGGCGAAACAGAACCGGTAGCCGATAATAAAACCAAGGAAGGGAAACTGCAAAACCGCAGAGTGGAGTTTATCAAGATCTAAAAATTATTTTTTAATAAATCAAAGCAGAATTTTTATAAAACGAATAGCCATGAAAAAAATGATCAGTTCTTCGGCGGCAGTACTGTTGCTTGCTGCAGGAATCTTTACTGCTTATTCTTTTACGTTAAGAAAAATAGCTGATGATATCTGGAAACAACTCGGCATGACGGAGCAGCAGGCCAAAGATGATATCCGGTATAGTTTTTTTTCCGGTTATCTTAACTATTACGGCGCCAGGGATATTAAAAACATTGCTTTGGGTGATAGAACATCGATCGCTACCAACATTCTTGCCTATACAAAGAAATATACATCATCACCCGATTTTGAAAAGGAATACCAGCGTAACAGGGAAATGGAGAAAGCAAAAATTGTTGTGCCTGCGCCAATGATCACAAGAGAAGAGCTGACAAAGAAAAAGATCACGGAAGCTGAGAGCAGCATAAAAACCTTTGAAGATCTTTTGAAGAATGCTACAGATCACGGGGTGATCA
Source organism: Chitinophagaceae bacterium (assembly GCA_035550155.1). GTDB lineage: Bacteria > Bacteroidota > Bacteroidia > Chitinophagales > Chitinophagaceae > UTBCD1. The sequence goes on from DASZPW010000219.1 coordinate 1,520, forward strand.
AATCATTCAAATATCAGCTTGCATACTGGAAGAAAGCGGCGGAAGAGTATAAATCTCCATCCAGCAGCCAGATCAATTACGAACTGCAGATGGATGCTAACCGCTACAAGACTGAGAAAGATTCCTATGATCAGTTGATGAAGCAATGGGAGAAAAAATATCCTGAATCATCTTCGCAATTTGTAAAACAGCGGCTTGCTGATTTCCTGGAATCCACCGGCAATATTGATTATAATGCTGCACTTATCGATAAAGCGAATAAAAAAATATTTGTGAATCCTGTGTATGAAAAAAAGAACTGGAAGTGGAAGATGGGATTTCGTGCCGGAAAGGAGGCAACAGAATCTGCAAGAGCATTTGCTCAACAATGGTTGAAAGAACTCTAATCACAATCATCAATCAAACTTTTGTATGAAACGGATAGTTGCGCTGATCGTATTGATTGTAGCTGGGCTTATTGCTTATTCCCAATCAGCAGATACATCTTATCGATTGTTCTGGTTTAAAGGGAAAAAAATAAAGCAGAATGAATTGCTGACGCCATTGGGAGATACTGTTTTTTATAATGCTTCCAAAGGCACGATAAAAAAGGCCAGCAGGAGTG
>DASZPW010000220.1:0-2170 GCA_035550155.1 Chitinophagaceae bacterium
ATGCTTACATGGCGGGCTGAAATTCCAAGCGTAGCGGAAACTTCATCCAGGTCCATTTCCAGGACTTCTGCCAGTTCTTCTGCTGAAGGTTCCCTTTCATATTCCTGCTCTAATTGGGAATAGGCCTTTTGAATGCGGTTGGTTAGTCCTACCTTATTCAATGGAAGGCGAACAATCCGGGATTGTTCCGCTAATGCCTGTAAAATACTTTGGCGGATCCACCAAACTGCATAGGAAATGAATTTAAAACCACGGGTTTCATCAAAACGCTGTGCTGCTTTGATCAGCCCCAGGTTTCCTTCGTTGATCAGATCGGGAAGCGAAAGCCCCTGGTTCTGGTATTGTTTGGCCACAGATACCACAAAGCGCAGATTAGCTTTGGTCAAACGATCCAAAGCCCTTTGATCACCTTGCTTGATCAGACTGGCTAACTTAACTTCTTCTTCAGGGGAAATGAGTTCGACTTTGCCGATCTCCTGGAGGTATTTCTCCAGACTTTGAGATTCACGATTCGTAATCGACTTCGTGATCTTCAATTGCCTCATGCTCATAGGTATGGCTTTAAACGGGTTATTTTAAGGGTTAAGGAAAATAAATTTCGGTTGTTTCTATACTCTAAAAATACCCATCACGTTGTCCCTTGTCCTTCAGAAAGTATTGAACTTCAAAGCAATTTAGGAAATCTTAGAATATGAGCCAAAAAAACTTTGACAGCTATTTAACGGTCTTTTATAAAATTTATTTTCCACAGGCACAAGACAGGTATAAAAAAGGGAAAAATAACTGCCCAAATATTTTGATGCAATCATTAATTTTTTATTATTGCAGCCGTCGCAACAATAAAATCAGGTTTTTTTAAAGAATGAGCAAGCAATTATATACGTTAGAGTACCCGGTTCGGTGTTCCCCATCCATTTTATATGAATTTCTTTCTACGCCTGCAGGCCTGGGTGAGTGGTTTGCAGATAAAGTGGATGAGAGAGATAATATCTTTTATTTCGGCTGGAATGGTTCCTATGACAAAGCGGATTTATTGGAAAAAGAACTAGATAAATTTGTCCGTTTTCACTGGCAATCTTCTCCGAGGGAGGAATATTTTGAATTTCGGATTGAAAAATCAGAGATCACCAATCAGACAATTCTTGTTATCAAGGATTTTGCAGAGAAAAAAGACATCAAAGACCAGAGCCTGCTTTGGGATCACCAGGTCAAAGACCTGTTTCACCGGCTTGGTAATTGACCAGCAATACCGGATAACATTTTAAATTGCCGGAATAGCTTCTCAGCTGTTTTATCCCATTTTGACAGTGGAATTTTATAAGCGATTTTCAAAAAAATATTTTCCCGGATATTTTTTTCAAATGCAGCTTTGCTTATCGTATCCACTTTTGTGTAATTACTTTTTTCAAAATGATGTTCCCATTGATCATCATTGATGTTGATAAAGTATTTTTCTTTTTTCAGAATCGGATACCATCCTATAATATTTTTTTCATAGCTGCTTTTGTAGGAACCTGAAAGATGTAATGTAATACTGAAAAAATTTCCCCACCAGAACATTGTTCGTATGGCAAATGTACTTTCCATGTTAAAGCGCCTCGGATAATCCAGTATCAAATACGGAAGGCCAAGATAATTTTCGCCCCGGGAAATTTTCGGAACAGACATTTTGATTTCTTCGGGTACATTAATACGATCACTTCTTAAATAGCCGATAAAATCCTGCTGCAAGAGTTCCAGCAGCAATCTTGCTTTTTGCATGATTTGATTCTTTGTTAAAATCACATCTGCATCCTGCACCATTTGCTGCTCCTTTTTTGAAAGCCTTATTTTTGCCTTGTTCATAATCTAAAGATAGGTGTTCAAAAAATTAGATAAACTCATCATCAAGGCATTTGTCGGGCCGTTTGTTGCCATTTTTTTTATTACACTTTTGGTACTGGTGATGCAGTTCTTCTGGCTGTATATTGACGATTTTGTGGGAAAAGGGCTGGGTATTGGTGTGGTGCTGGAATTTATCTGGTACCAAAGCGCAGCGCTGGTTCCATTAGCGTTACCCCTGGCGATCCTGCTATCCTCATTGATGACATTTGGAAACCTGGGCGAAAGTTTTGAGCTTGTTGCCATTCGTTCTTCGGGTATATCGCTGCTGCGGTTCATGCGTCCATTG
>DASZPW010000221.1:0-2223 GCA_035550155.1 Chitinophagaceae bacterium
TCATTTTCATCACTGGAATCACCTAACTGAACCATGGGACCAAAACGTCCCATTCTCGCTATTACTTTTTTGCCTGTGGCGGTATCTATTCCTAACTCTCTTTCTCCACTGATCCGTTCTGCTGTTTCGATGGTTTTATCAACATCTTTTTTAAACGGTAAATAAAAATCATCGATCATCTTTTGCCATTTCATTTTCCCTTCGGCCACTTCATCAAATTCCTCTTCGATACGGGCTGTGAAGCCGTAATCCATGATATCATCAAAATATTTGTTGAGAAAATCAGTGACCACAAGGCCGAGATCAGTAGGAAATAGTTTTGATTTTTCCGCTCCCGTATTTTCTGAATCTTTCAGGTGCTGAACCTGGTTGTTTTGTAATTGCAAAATGCGGAATTCTCTCCGCACACCTTCTTTCTCTCTTTTTTCCACATATCCTCTTTTGATGATAGTGGAAATTGTTGGTGCATAAGTTGAGGGTCGGCCGATGCCTAATTCTTCCAATTTTTTTACCAATGAAGCTTCAGTATAACGTGGAGCAGGGCGACTGAATCGCTCCGTTGCTTTCATTTCCTTCAATGGCAATTGCTGACCAACTGTCAAGGGCGGTAACATTCCTTCCTGTTCCTCTTCAGTAATGTCATCGTCATCACGGTCTTCCCGATACACTTTTAAAAATCCGTCAAACTTTAACACCTCTCCTTGTGCAGCGAGTTCTTCTTTATTAGTAGAGATCTGAATTTTTGCAATCGTTTTTTCTAATTCAGCATCTGACATCTGGCAAGCCATTGTTCTTTTCCAAATCAGGTCATACAAACGACTGCAATCAGGATCATCTACAGAGGTATTGCTCATGTATGTCGGGCGGATCGCTTCATGCGCTTCCTGTGCGGATTCGTTTTTACTTTTATAACGACGGAAATGATGATATTCTTCCCCGTACATGTTTTTGATCGTATTCGTGATATCGCCGAGAGCGGTGTTACTTAGGTTCACACTATCTGTACGCATATACGTGATGTGACCATTCTCATAAAGTTTTTGCGCCAGCACCATCGTTCTTGAAACACTGTATCCGAGTTTGCGGCTGGCTTCCTGTTGCAATGTAGATGTAGTGAATGGGGGAGCCGGAGATTTTTTCCCGGGTTTCACCTGGATATCAGAAACTGTATAGTCGGCTCCGATGCAACTTTTCAAAAAACTTTCAGCATTTTCAACGGAAGAAAATTTATTTCCTTCTGCTTTGAAAGTGATCTGGCGATCATTCGAATCTTTTGCAGTAAAGAAAGCCTCAAGCTTAAAATGACTTTGCGGAATAAAGGCATTGATCTCTCTTTCTCTTTCTGCCACTAATCGCACTGCCACACTCTGTACTCTTCCGGCGCTGAGATTATTTTTCATACTCATCTTGCGCCAAAGGACAGGACTCAATTCAAAACCAACAATGCGATCCAGTATCCTTCTTGCTTGTTGAGCATTCACAAGGTTCATATCCACGGTGCGGGGATTCTTCACCGCATCCTGAATTGCTGGCTTTGTAATTTCATGGAAAACGATCCGCTTAGTGCTTTTTGGATCGAGGCCCAACACTTCACACAAATGCCAACTAATGGCTTCACCTTCACGGTCCTCATCCGTTGCTAACCATATCTCATCAGATTTTTTAGCTAAAGTCTTTAACTCTTTGACAACCTTTTCCTTTTCTACAGGAATAATGTAAGTTGGTTCATACTTTTTTTCGAGGTTAATGCCCATTCCGGCCTTTTTCAGATCACGGATATGTCCGTAGCAGCTTCGCACATCAAAATCCTTCCCAAGGATCTTTTCAATGGTCTTTGCTTTCGCAGGGCTTTCCACTATCAATAGGTTCTTTGGCATATTAGTTTTTAATGGGTTTGCCTACATTTTTACCACACCTTAATATATATATCATGGTCGGCAAGACTGCAATTATAAGGCAAGAATCTTGAATTTCTAAAACGATGCAATCAGAAAGAACGTATTTTAACTCCAAAATTATATGGTAAAAGATTGGAAATGAGGAGTTGAGAATTTTTCTAAAAAAACTGTTTTGGCCTCACCTCATCGCTGCAAATTATTTTACTATTCATTTCAACATACTTTCGATGATCATTTTCAACTTTTCTGCCCAGCGGGAATATTCTTTGCCAGAAGGATGCAAACCATCTGATGCTATTAAGTTGCGATCAAATGTAGCTTCTCT
>DASZPW010000222.1:0-9162 GCA_035550155.1 Chitinophagaceae bacterium
AGCCATCCCGAAAGATGGCTATTAAAAATTTTATCGCAACTACACACTAACTAATCTTCTCTACCTGCATATAGTTGAGTTCAACCGGCGTAGAACGTCCAAATATTTTTACCGTAACTTTTAATTTTTTCTTCTCATCATTTACTTCTTCGATCACACCATTGAAGTCATTGAAAGGCCCTTCAATGATCTTGATTGTCTCGCCAACGATAAATGGCTCTACCATGTTGACACCACCTACTTCCGCCATCTCATCCATCTTTCCAAGCATTTTGTTCACCTCAGCCTTGCGAAGTGCAATTGGATTATCTTTTCCTAAAAAGTGAATGACGTTATTGGTGTGCTTAATAGTATCTCGTAGATCGTCATTCAGTTTACCGTCAGAAATTTCTATCATCACATAACCCGGATAGTAGTTCCTTTCCCGCATTACTTTTTTCCCGTTCTGCACCTTATATACTTTTTCAACCGGCAGGAAAACCTGCTTTACGATTTCACCCCATCCACCACGGGAGATCTCTTTATCAAGGTATTCTTTTACCTTACGTTCCTTACCACTAACCACTCGCAACACATACCATTTGGTTTCCTGTTGCTGTACATTTTCTGTATTCGTGCCTGCTTCCATGTTAGAATAATTGGTTATAAATAAATTTTAAAACATTCCCGGCAGCAAAATCCATTACCCAAATAATACCGGTGATCACCAAAGTAGCTGCCAGCACGATCATAGTAGATTGCTGCAGTTGCGACCAATTTGGCCAGCTCACTTTTTCCATCAATTCTTTGTATGAATCCCTGAAATAGTTTGAAATCTTGTTCATATCATATCAATTAGCACGGGCAGAGAGATTCGAACTCCCATCAACGGTTTTGGAGACCGCTATTCTGCCATTGAACTATGCCCGTAAGAAAGCTAAAAGCTATCCGCCAACCGGCGGACAGCTTTTTAGAATCTTGGTAATTACAAAGATATAAAAACCTTTGTAATCATCCAGCCCAAACTAAAACCGATAGTTGCAGGCTTGTTATTTTAAAATCTCAGTTACCTGACCCGCCCCTACTGTACGGCCACCTTCACGAATCGCAAATTTCAATCCTTTTTCCATAGCGATCGGTTGGATCAGTTTTACAGTGAGCGATGTGTTATCACCAGGCATCACCATCTCAGTTCCTGACGGTAATTCTACCTCACCAGTTACGTCCGTTGTACGGAAATAAAATTGAGGACGATATTTATTGAAGAATGGAGTATGACGTCCACCTTCTTCCTTGCTCAATACGTATACTTCGCATTTGAACTCTGTATGAGGCGTGATGGATCCGGGCTTACAAATAACCATACCACGGCGTATATCTTTCTTCTCAATACCACGAAGCAACAACCCTGCATTATCTCCGGCTTCACCTTCGTCCAATAATTTGCGGAACATTTCAACTCCGGTTACTACTGAACTCAATGGCTGAGGAATCAATCCAACGATCTCAACTGGTTCGCCAACTTTTACTTTTCCTCTTTCAATACGGCCTGTAGCAACAGTACCACGACCCGTGATTGAGAATACATCTTCAACAGACATCAGGAACGGCTGATCGATCGGGCGGGGAGGCAATGGAATATAACTATCCACCGCTTCCATTAACTCGTCAATAGCTTTTAACCATTTTTCTTCTCCGGCTAAAGCACCTGTTGCAGAACCTTTGATGATTGGAGTGTTAGCTCCATCAAAACCGTAGAATGTAAGAAGATCACGAATTTCCATTTCAACCAGGTCCAGCAATTCAGGATCATCTACCAGGTCCACTTTATTCATGAAGACCACCATACGAGGTACACCTACCTGGCGAGCCAGAAGAATGTGCTCTTTGGTTTGAGGCATCGGACCGTCTGTTGCAGCTACCACTAAAATAGCTCCGTCCATCTGCGCAGCACCAGTGATCATGTTTTTCACATAGTCTGCGTGACCCGGACAATCTACGTGAGCATAGTGGCGATTTGCCGTTTGATACTCGACGTGAGCAGTATTAATGGTGATACCACGTTCCTTTTCTTCAGGAGCAGCATCAATCTCATCATACTTTTTAGCTTCTGCCAAACCCTTCTTTGCAAGAATGGTAGTAATAGCGGCAGTCAAAGTGGTTTTACCGTGGTCGATGTGACCAATAGTACCGACGTTAAGGTGAGGTTTATCCCTCTTAAAGGTCTCTTTTGACATGTTATCTTTTTTTAGTTGTGGGTTTTACCAATTATTGTTTCCTATTTATGGTGTCAGCAACATTGCTACTATCAGCATTCGTTGCGTCGCACTCTTCAACATTTGTAATTCTGTTCAGCAAGCATTCCCTTACTTACTGAATGATGAGCCGTTAAAGGGTCCCGATATTCATCGGGATGAACCCTTGACCTTCCCAATTCCAATCGGCATGCTCTTTCAACGTCTCTTTATTGAGCCGTTAAAGGGAATTGAACCCTTGACCTCTTCCTTACCAAGGAAGTGCTCTACCACTGAGCTACAACGGCTTTTCCAGTCATTGAAGTCAGTGAGTCATAAAAGTCAAATCAACACTGACCCTATTTGACCTGATTGACTGATATGACCAGCTTTCAACAGAGCGGAAGACGATCCGCCATCGACGGACGCATCTATAGCTTGAAAGTCTGTCGCTCTTCTCAGAGCGGAAGACGAGGTTCGAACCCGCGACCTACAGCTTGGAAGGCTGTCGCTCTACCAACTGAGCTACTTCCGCATATATTTTAAAAGAACTGTGGGCAAGGATGGATTCGAACCACCGAACTCCGAAGAGGACAGATTTACAGTCTGTTGCCGTTGGCCACTTGGCTACTTGCCCTTTATCGAGCCACTTGTCGGAATCGAACCAACGACCTACTGATTACAAATCAGTTGCTCTACCAGCTGAGCTAAAGTGGCAATTTCTAATGCCGCCTTTGCTCATCCATATTTACCAATTTTTGGCCTATGGGCTACGGCGGTCGGGACAATAAAGAACTACCCCAATTTTTGGGAAGGCAAAGGTAAAGGAATTTACCTATTCCCAAAATTTTACACGGAATTTTCTACTGACAATCAAAAACAAAAAAGACCTCCGAAGAGGTCTTATAATTTTTTAAGCGGCTTGTTTTTCTTTTTTTCGTTTGATTAGTGTTACGAGGGAGTCGAAAGCATCATCAAATGATGATTCGAATGATTTGCTGGTTGATTTTACAAAAAATTGATGCCTGGGTACGTGTACTCTGATCTCAGCGATTTTGTCTTTGATGACATGTGCAACATTGTCGAGTTTCAGAAACACATTTACTTTGATGATGCGGTCGTTAAAGGTGTGTAGCTTTTGAAGCTTGTGGTTGATGTACTCCACCAACCTGCTGTCCGCATCAAAATGAACTGTCTGAATGTTTACGTTCATAATAATCGCATTTAAAACGGTGAAACAATAAATAAAGAACTTTTTTTAAACCTATTCGCTGAAGGGGTTGCCTGTAACAGCTCCAATGAAGTTACAAAAAACCTATTTTCAATAAAACAAAAATCTTCAAAAATTTTATTGTGCTGGGCCTAAAAAAAATCAGGCTTTGGGATGGGCTTTTTTATAAACATTCTTGAGTTTCTCAATGGTATTGTGGGTGTACACTTGTGTGGCAGCAAGGCTACTGTGTCCAAGCAATTCTTTGACAGCATTGAGGTCAGCGCCATTGTTCATTAGGTGAGTAGCAAAAGTGTGACGAAGCACATGAGGGCTTTTTTTATCCAGCGTACTTACTTCACCTAAATATTTTTTTACTAACAGGTAGGCATATTTAGGATACATCTTGGTTCCTTTTTCGGTCACAAGGAACATATCCATTGCATTTCCAAAATCTTTTTTCTTTAACCTTTGATATTCTTTGATAATGTCGCAAACTTCCTTGTTTAATGGAATGATGCGTTCCTTATTTCCTTTTCCGAGTACCTTGATCTGCGACCGGCTAAAATCAATCTGCTTTTCTTTTAAACTAATAAGTTCATTCAGCCGCATACCTGTTGCATAAAAAAGAGTGATCAGCATTTTACCGTTGAGGGTTTTCCAATCCTCTGAAGAACGATTCAGCGTCTCGATCAGTTTTTTTGTGTCTTCTTCTTTTATAAACACCGGCAATCGCCTACCGATCTTAGGTGCAATGATATTATTCATAGGTGTTGCATCTATTACCCCTGTTTTAAGCAAGAATTTAAAAAATGAACGGAGGCTGGATATTTTCCGGTTAATTGATTTGGAAGTCAGATCGGCTTCTTTTAGCTGCGCCAACCAGCTTCGTATTAAACTGGAAGTGATCTCTTTTATAGTTAGATTTCCAAATTGTGAATTTAAATAAGTGAAGAAATCAGCCAAGTCGGTCTGGTAAGAAATAATCGTATGAACTGAGTACCTTTTTTCAAAGCGGAGGTAATCAATAAAGGATTGGATTTCCTGGTAAGCTGGTACCGTCATAAAATACAATAGCTGCAAAGCTATAAAACTTTGCAGCTACAACACAATATTTGAATTATTCAGAAAACTTATTCTTCTATTTTACCGCTGGCGATCTTTTGTTTGTAGATCGCTTTCAAAACATCGTTACGACGCCTTACTGAAGGCTTGGTAAAACTCTGACGTTCCCGCAACTGCAGGAGAATTTTAGATTTCTCAAATTTCTTCTTGTACTTCTTGAGTGCTTTGTCAATGTTTTCGCAATCCTTTGAATCAATGATGAGCATTTGTATACCTCCTTTGGTACTTTTTTTTAGGAGAGCAAAGATAATGGCTAAAGCTGAATAGGAAAAACAATTTCCCGAAAACTTTGAGCTAAGGCAAATTAGAGCGAATTAAATCAAAAAATTACCTTTGACTTAAGAGATAACCAACTCCTTAGATTCTCCCTGATGAGCATCCCTAATACGAACAGGCCACATTATCCAGCCTTGGACGGCCTGAGGGGTGTTGCCATCCTGCTAGTAGTCATTTATCACAATTTTGGGTTTATCAATTATTTCTTTTTTGGATGGCTTGGCGTAGACCTTTTTTTTGTTTTATCTGGCTTTTTAATCACCGATATTTTACTCAGGACAATCGCTGATAAGCATTATTTAAAAAACTTTTATATCCGGCGGATCCTCCGAATTTTCCCGCTTTATTATTTATCTCTTGTTCTATTCATTTTCGTATTGCCGACCCTGAACCTGAAAATCGAGTTAGGTTATTATATAAAAAATCAGGGATGGCTCTGGGCCTATCTTCAAAATTGGCTGTATATTTTTAAGGACAGCGGCTCTGCAGAAGCATTGAACCACTATTGGTCATTAGCTGTTGAAGAGCAATTCTATTTATTGTGGCCTTTGATCATCCTGATGATCCGAAAACCCAGGCAATTGCTTTTATTTATGGTTATTCTATTGATTGCTGTTATTTGCCTGCGGCTTTGGGTGTGGGAAAATCACATAAAAAACCTGGCTTATTTCAACCTGTATACGTTCACCCGTATTGATGGCATCTGTATTGGAAGTATGGTTGCATTGTTGCTCAGGATCAATGCAGAGTTTCTGAAAAAATACACATATGCCATTGTGATATTTTTTGCCGGCATGAATTTTATTTTTTATTTTTTTAATAGCCGTTATCATTTTAGTTTTCCATACCTCGCATTGATTGGCTACTCAACAATCGCCATGATATTCGGCTTGTTGGTCAACGATATTGTTATACAACAAACCAAATTGATCACCCGCTTCTTTAATTTCTCCCCGCTCAGGTTCTTGGGAAAAATTTCTTATGGATTCTACATTTTTCATTGGCCTATTTACCTTGCCTTTCGACAACCGCTGACAAATTGGGCAAGCATTCACTTGCCTTCTCTACCCGCCAAACTTACATGCTCACTTTTTGCAACACTTTTGGGATTACTGCTAAGTGTTATAAGCTATAATTATTTTGAAAAATATTTTAATACCCTTAAATCCCGTTTTGCTGGCCCATAAAACATTCATGCCAATACCCGGAAATTATATCTCAAAACCGTTTCGCTTATATACAGCTGTTTTCTTAACCGCTTTTACCACATTAGCTGTGGAAATAATCCTCTCCCGTATCCTGAGCGTAATAGTATATTATTATATGGCGTACGGTGCGATCTCAATTGCCATGCTGGGCCTTACGGCCGGAGCTATAACTGTATACACACAAGCCAAATGGTTTACTGCTGACAGATTGGAAAAAAATCTAAGTATAACCTCATTGTTGTTTGCCTTATCAATCCCGGTGACAGCGTTAGCAATTTGTTTGATCCCGATGGCATTAATTGATAATTTTCAAAAGATCGTTTCGCTGCTTGCCCTCATATTTTTCTGCCTATTACCATTCTATTTTTCGGGCATTATTATCACAGCATCACTTACAAAAATCAATTTACAGGTAAACAAAATTTACGCAAGCGATCTTATAGGCGCTTCGCTTGCATGTGTCGCCGTGCTTTTGGGTATTGAGATCATGGATGGAATATCAATTCTTATCAGCTGTAGTCTTTTTGCGTTGCCTGCTTACCTTCTTTTCTCTACAAAACAGAATTTTAAAAAATACGCATTGTTTGCTGCAATAAGCATTTTCATTTTGTTGTTTGCTTCCGTTAACTCGTTGTATGGTTATGTACTCAGGCCAAAATATGTAAAAGGGAAAAAAGAAAATAAAAATGATTTCGTATACGAAAAGTGGAATTCATTTTCCAGGGTTGTAGTATATAAACCGGTAATAAGTACTCCGCAATATTGGGGCGCCAGCCCGATCGCACCAATGTACCAGAAAATTGAACAATACAAAATGTCCATTGACGGTGATGCAGGATCTGTATTGAGAAGATTTAACAAACCAGAAGACATAGCACATTTGGAATATGACCTGCCGGATTTTGTATATCAACTCCGATCAGGTGGCTCGACATGCGTTATTGGGATCGGAGCCGGCAAAGACATACAAGCAGGTATTCTTTTTGGACAAAAGAAAATTCTTGGAATTGACATCAATCCCGTTTTTGTAAATCTTTTAAAAAACCAATTCAGATCTTTTGCCGGCATTGCTGATAATCCAGCCGTCACACTTAAGACCGCAGAAGCCCGAACTTACCTTGCCAGTTCCAAAGAAAAATTTGATATTATCCAAATGTCTTTGATAGATACCTGGGCTGCAACCGGTGCAGGAGCTTTTTCTTTATCAGAAAACACTTTATATACAGTTAATGCATGGGAATTATTTCTAAACCGGCTTACTGAAAATGGCATATTCACTGTTGCCCGATGGTATAGTCCCTCCAACCTTGGCGAAACAGGCAGGTTGATGTGTTTAGCTGTGGAATCGTTATTTAAGCTGGGCATCAAAGATCCTTCACAGCATATTGCATTACTTACTATCAACAATCTTGCAGTGATACTGGTTAGCAGAAGCCCATTTTCTGTAACTGATATTGAAAAAATAAAAACAAAAACTGCTGAATTTAAATTTAACCCCGTTTGTTATCCCCAGCTTCTCCCGCAAAACGAAATTTTAAAGAAAATAGTTGTATCAAAATCACAAGATGAGTTGAATGCAGCTATTAAAGATCAGGCATTAAATTATTCTCCCCCAACCGACGACAATCCCTTTTTCTTTAATATGCTCCGGTTTGGAAAAATAAATTTCAATTCAATACGACGAGATGGTGGAATTATGACCGGCAATCTCCAGGCTACGATTTATCTATTCTTATTAATCATCTGCCTGTTTATTTTTTCAATTTTGACAAGCATCGTCCCACTGGCCGTAAAAAACAGGAAACAAAAAATACTTCCTGATCAAAAGAAACTCTTGTTCAGTGCCGGAATATTTTTTTCATTAATAGGTGCAGGTTATATGCTGTCTGAGATCGGCCTGATTCAAAGGCTTTCTATTTTATTGGGTCACCCGGCATATGCATTGGGAATTCTATTATTTACGTTTATTCTCAGTACCGGAACAGGCAGTTTTTTCAGCAGCTATTTTACAAGTAAAAAGTCGTTACTATTATTCAGTCTGATCACCGGAACAATGATCCTGATAACCAACTTTGCTACAGAGTACATCGCCAGTCATTTTTTTACAGCGTCGCTCATTTCAAAAATATTGTTATCCGTCCTGGCAATTTTCCCGCTTGGGATTTTGATGGGTCAATTCTTCCCTATTGCAATGCAACTATTAAGACCCAGACTAAATGAAAATGTAGCATGGTTGTGGGCTATGAATGGCATAATGGGTGTTTTGTTTTCTGCGCTGTCTATACTAATCTCGGTTTACATAAATATATCTTTTACATTTTTTATTTCAGGCTTATGCTATTTTGCATTAGTTCCCGTTTTACTAAATATGAGTAAATTCAAAAAAGAAAATGGACCTGTCTGAACTTTACAGAGAACGTTCGTCAAAGATCAACCGGCATCCCTGGGAAGTTACCAGGGCCAGGATCATTTGTTTTATTCTGAAAAAAGAAAAAAGAAAGTTCGAACACATTTTCGATATCGGCAGCGGCGACGCTTATGTATTGAGTCAATTACATAAAAAAGGTTTAGCTAATAATTACTCTGCTGTCGATACGGGATATACAGACGAAATAATCAATAAACTAAAATCCCAAAGTGGTTTCGAGTCAATAAATTTTCTTCATTCAGCAAGCGATGCTAAGAAACCCAATAAAATTGATTGCATTTTATTATTAGATGTATTAGAGCATTGTGAAAATGATCAGTTGGTTTTATTAGAAAGTATTTCCTTATTAAAAGAGCTAAAAGATGCGACTGTTTTGATCACAGTTCCTGCTTTTCAGATGCTTTTTTCCGATCATGACAGGTTATTGAAACATTACAGAAGATATACCAGGAAAAAAATACAGCGCCTCTGTTTGAACAATAATCTAACTATTAAAAAATCAGGTTATTTTTTCTTTTCTTTATTGCTGATACGCCTTGCAAAAATAATAATAGGAAAATTAGGTTTTATAAAAAATGAAAAAACAATTGATAACTGGAAAGGTGGGCCATTTATTTCAAAACTGATCTCAGCTTTTTTATGGTGTGATTTCCGGGTTTGTTACTTTTTATCAAATTTGGGGATCCATCTACCGGGATTATC
>DASZPW010000223.1:0-6703 GCA_035550155.1 Chitinophagaceae bacterium
GAAGATCTGCTCATAGGTTTTGCCCATGATGTTTGCCAGCACATTCAACCGGCCACGATGTGCCATTCCAATTACTACTTCATGTACCTCATGCTCGGCAGCAGTATTGATAATTGCATTGAGTGCTGCAATGGTGGTTTCCCCGCCTTCCAGCGAAAATCTTTTTTGACCGATAAACTTTGTATGAAGAAATTTTTCGAAGATGACTCCCTGGTTTAGTTTTTCCAGGATATGACGACGTTCTTGCAAAGAAAATGGCTGATGAATAGTTGTTTCTACTTCATGCTCCAGCCAATCGACCCGTTCCTGGTTGATCAATGAATTATATTCGACACCTACATGATCTGCATAACATTTGTTGAGATGATCAATGATCTTTTGTAGAGTTGTTCGCCCCAATCCAGCAAACTTTCCTGATTCAAACTCGGCATTCAGATCACTATCACTTAGCCCAAAATACTTTAGTTCAAGATTGGCTCCCCTGTTTTTCCTTTCACGGATCGGGTTTGTTTTTGCATTCAGGTGGCCTTTTTTTCGATATGCCAGGATCAGGTTGTACACTGCAAATTCTTTTGCCAGTTGTGATGTTTCCGATATCACAACGGGTGCCGAAGTAACCATCTCTGTTGTGGCATGGCCGTTAGTACCAGCAGCGCTTAAGGCAAAATCAAATCCTTCAAAAAATTTGCGTAGCTCCGGATCCACATTGTCCGGATTTTTTACAAAATCCCTATAAAGATTCTCAATAAATGCCGGGGAGGAATTAGTGATATAAGTAAAGTCCTTCATTACAATCTCAGCTCGGAAATGACCGATTTTCAGGCCACAAATATCGTTTAAATTACGCTAATCGTTGAAGGATACCCAGAAAGGCTGTTTTGACTTCATTACCAGCTAATAAATACATTAAAAAAATAGCCGCTATTTTATAAATTTTCTCTTTAAAATTTCTCGTTTTAGGCCTACTACCTTACCTTTGCCGTCCTTAAAATCTATAATTAAATGGCTAATCATAGCGCAACGAAAAAAGATGTTAGACAGGCTAGCAAACGCCGTGAACGAAATAAATATTATGGCAAAACAACCCGCAACGCAATCAGGGAACTGAAAGCTGCAGGAACCGACGATGCTGCAAAAAAACTGCCTGAAGTGATCAGCATGATCGATAAATTGGCAAGAAGAGGTGTTATCCATAAAAACAAAGCTGCGAACCTGAAAAGCAAACTGACCAAAAAGAAAGTCGCTTCTAAATAATTTTTACCACAACTTATTCAAAAGGCATTCTGAAACGGAATGCCTTTTTTATTTTTAGCATTCAATAAATTCTTATGAGAAAAATATTTCTGCTTTTTGTTCTAGTAATTCCTATCTGTCTTTTTTCGCAAACCATTACTACAAAGTTTGAACTATCCGGTGGCAAACAATCCCCCACATATTTTGAGATCATTGACTGGTGGAAAAAACTGGATCAATTATCCAATAAAGTGAAAATGCTGACGATGGGCCCCAGCGATGCAGGTTTTCCGCTGAACCTGGTGATGGTTTCAAACGATGGCGACTATAATTTTCAAAGCATTCATAAAAAAAATAAGAAGATCATTTTCATCAATAATGGCATTCATCCCGGAGAGCCAGATGGCATTGATGCCAGCATGTTGATGGTGAGAGATATTGTGACAAACAAATATAAAATCCCGAACGACATTGTGCTGGCAATTATTCCAGTGTACAACATTGGAGGTTGTTTGAATCGCAGCCCTAATTATCGTATCGATCAGAATGGACCGGAAGAAAAAGGATTCCGTGGCAATTCGCAAAACCTTGACCTTAACAGAGACTTTATAAAATGTGATGCTAAAGAATCAACATCATTTGCAGAAATATTTCATTTGCTCGATCCTATTGTGTTTGTTGATAATCATGTTAGCGATGGTGCCGATTATCAGCATGTGATGACGTTGCTCGTTTCACAACACAATAAATTAGGTGGAGCGATGGGAGAATTCATGAATAAAGAATTTGAGCCCGGCTTGTATTCATTGATGAAGGAAAAAGGTTATGACCTGGTGCCATATGTTAATGCATTTGGCGATACTCCGGAGAATGGATGGTCAGAATATTGGGATAGCCCGAGATACAGCAGCGGTTACACCACGCTGTGGCATTGCTTTTCATTTGTCCCGGAAACTCACATGCTGAAACCATATGATCAACGGGTAAAAGCAACATATGCATTGATGCAATGTTTTATCTCTTTTACAGAGAAGAATGGTGCCAAGATGAATGAACTCAAAGACCAAACTATTCAAACCGAAAAAACGCAGGCTGAATTTCCTATCAGCTGGGCTTTGGATAAATCGCAATTTGCGACTATAATATATAAAGGTTATACTGCCGGGAGAAAGCCAAGTGAAGTTTCGGGTTTGCCGAGATTATACTATGACCGCAGCAAACCGTTTGAAAAACAAGTTCCTTTTTACAATTATTATAAAGTAACTAATACAATTCAAAAACCGAAAGCGTATATCATTCCGCAAGGATGGTGGAAAGTAATCGATCTGCTTAAACTGAACAAAGTGCAACTGATCCCTTTGAAAAATGATACTGCTATTGAAGTGCAGGTGTATCATATCGACAATTACAAATCGTCTCCCCGACAATATGAAATGCATCATTTGAACAGCGATGTAAAGATCATTGCTTCGATGCAAAAAATGAATTTCCGAAAAGGCGATTATTACATTCCTATGAACCAGGAAGCTAACCGGTTTTTGATAGAGACTTTGGAACCGCAAAGTGAAGATTCTTATTTCGCCTGGAATTTTTTTGATGCGATTCTTGGGCAAAAAGAAGGTTTTTCAGGATATTCTTTTGAAGATATCGCTGCAAAATTTTTGGAAAACAATCCCGATGTTAAAGCAAAATTGGAAGAAAGAAGAGTGAAGGATACTTCATTTGCCAAAAGCGCAAATGCACAACTGAATTTTGTTTTTCAAAATTCGCCATATTTCGAGCCGGTGAATATGCGTTACCCTGTGTACAGAATTGTTGAATAACGATCAGGCAGTTTCTTTCACCAATTCTGCCTCAGATTTTTTCTTTGAATGTCGTTTGTCTATTTTTCTGAAAACGATCTGTGCCAGGATCATACTTATTATGAGCACCAGTATGCTGAGATAACCAACATACCTGTAATTTGAAACTTTGCCCGAACTTCTGGTCACGACAATTGCGCCAGCCATCAAAGCAGCAAGTCCGCTTCCTAACTGTTGGATGCTACCATTAATGCTCATAAAACTTCCTCTTTGTTCCGCACTGACTACTTCACTCACCATTGCCTGCGCCATCAAAGCCCGGCTGGTAGCAAGGATAAACCACACAGCAAAAAGAAGGATCACTATAGAAAAATGAACATTGGGCAAACTTGTTACGATCAATACCATAAAAAGGGATAAAAAAACCGACCAGAGAAATACCGGCAGTTTACCCACTTTATCTGAAAAACGACCTAATACAAATGCTGCCATCATCGATGCGATACCTCCGAAGAGATAGATCATCGGGATAAGTTTTTTTGAAAAACCCTTGTTGAACTCCACATAGGGATTGATAAATGGAATGATCAGAAAGTGCCCGATCATCAGGAGGCAGGAAAATATCAATGCTGAACGTTGCTGCGGAACTTTACATACAGTTATCAAGGATGAAAATGGAGAAGCCGGTTTTTCCAAATTGATATGGTCCACCATTTTGGGTATATACCGAATCACAAAAGGAATGATCACTATTCCTATCGAACCGATCAAAATAAAAGGAACATGCCAGTTATATTTAAATAAATTGGTGAGATATAATGAAAGCGGAACTCCGAAAATAGTAGCTGCCGCAAATGCACTGACCACGGCTCCCATGGCTCTTCCTCTTCGTTCGTAAGCAAACAGGTCTGCTACAATTGATAAAACCTGTGCACCGATAATACCTCCAAACAAACCTGCCAGTATTCTTGAAGCCAATAAAAATCCGTAGGTATAAGAAAATCCGCATGCTAATGTTCCGGCTAAAAAACCGACGTAGGCGAACAGCAAAGATTTCTTTCTGTCGAATTTATCCACGAACATGGCGATAACCAACCCGGAAACAAAAGCGCTGATCGAATAACTGGCAACAAGAAGGCTGAACTGAAAAGCAGTGATCTGAAAATAGGGTAACAGGTAATTACTCAGCGGCATCATGATTATGAAATCAAGAAGCTGGGTGAAATTCAAAGACGCCAATAAAAAAAGGATGATCCGTTCGTTTCGTGTCATAATTGTAAACTTCGCTAAGATCGTTAAAGTTTTGGCAAGATAAAATCATGTCACCAGTCTGACAATACTTTTATCAGTTAATATTTAATTTCATTATATGAAAAAGATGTTTTTTGCTTTAATGGTCATCGTTGCTATCGCACTTCTCATTACTGCATTTAGCGAGAAAAGTAAAAATGTCAAAAAGGATGAAAAGGGATTTGCATTAATAGAGCTGTTTACTTCGGAAGGTTGCTCCAGTTGCCCGCCCGCTGATGATGCAATGAGCGATATTCAAAACAAATATAAAAATGAAAACGTGGTGACTTTAGGTTTTCATGTCGATTATTGGGACAGGTTAGGATGGAAAGATGCTTTCAGCTCTCCTGACAACACAGCCAGGCAGGAATATTATTCTTCTGTTTTCAAACTCAGTTCTATTTACACACCAGAAGCTGTTGTAAATGGTAAATATGAATTTGTAGGGTCGGATAAAAGCAAGATCGTAAATACAGTTGAAGAACAATTAAAGTCAAAGCCTTCCGAGATCATTAATTTGAATGCTGTTGGAAATAGTGAAGGAAATGTTGAGGTTAAATTCTCAATCACTGGAAATACTTCAGCCAACGATCAAATGATATTACTTCTGGTAGAGAAAGCTGCGACAACCAATGTCAAGACAGGAGAAAACGGTGGAAGAACATTGCATCACATAAACATTGTAAGAAAAATGTCTATCACTTCAACTTCTTCAAAGGAAGGGACCGAAGGCTTCACCCTCCCATCAGATCTCAAAAAAGAAAATGCTTTTATAACCGCCTTCACTCAAAATAAAAGAACGGGAGTTGTAACCGGAGTTGCAACTGCAGCGATTTATTAACGCTTTAAAGTCATTTTCATCATAGACTTTAGTAATTTTAAACAATTATTCTCGTTTAGTGTTTGCTAATTAAAAAAATAACATATTTCAGCCAGGTTAATAATTTAATTAGTAATCTGCGCAAAAGTTTATTCCGCAAGTACAACTCACAATGAAAAGTTTTTCCATTCTATTATTATTTCTGAATCCCTTTTTTGTTTTTTCACAAAAATCAATTGAAAAAACAACTATAAGGATCATCTATTCGCCAGGGCATCCTGTCAATATGTTCATTCCTTCAGAAACATTAGGAGCTGCATTTGATGGTCATGAAAAAGGAGAAATCAACAAGATACTGCTTCCTGAAAATATCAAAGCGATGCGTTCATCAGGCTATGGACCGCTTACCTATCGCTTGCGTACAGAGTTAGCCAACGAAGTATGGCATTGGAATCCTGTCGGACATTGGAGCGATGAAAAAAACAAACAAGGCTATTGGACATCCTCTTCAGATACGAACAATAATATTTCGATGTCATATAGCTACCGGCTTCCCCGTCGTGGTAATACTTACGATCAGGGTGACAATGACGGATATTCAAGAATAGACGATGGGGATGAAAAGACTTTTTGGAAAAGTAATCCGTACCTCGACGAATACTATTCCGATTCAAAAAAAGAAATCCATCCCCAATGGGTAGTGATTGACCTGGGAAAAGAAGAATACATCAACGCCATCAAAATTAAATGGGCGCAACCTTATGCCACTTCATTCACTATTGATTATGCTGACCCATCCATTTATCAATACTTTATTCATTTTGGTTATTACGAAACCAATGATACCGGTTTGTGGAAATCATTTCAGCATGAACTTTTTTCAAATCAAAATGGAAGTGATAATATTCTTCTGCTTTCCGATAGGCCTACAAAAGCTCGTTTCATTCGTATTAGAATGATTGAGAGTTCACATACAGCTATTCCGGGTTCAATCGACATTAGGGATAGTTTAGGCTTTGCCATCCGGGAAATTTATATTGGTAAAATCAATAGCAAAAAAATTTTCAAAGATTTTGTTCATCATTATACCAATAACACCAAACAAAGTAAAATATATGTTTCCTCAACTGATTCCTGGCATCGGGCAATTGACATCAACAAACAAACTGAGCAGGTTGGGATCGACAGAATTTATCAATGCGGCTTGACAAATAATATGCCTGCATTAATACCCGTCGGTGTTTTATACGACACTCCGGAAAATGCTTTAGCGTTGATTGAATATCTTGAAAAAAAACATTACCTCGTTGATGGAATAGAAATGGGTGAAGAAGCGGATGGACAATTTATAGCTCCGGAAGATTATGCTGCTATGTATTCTCAGTGGTCAAAAAAAATAAAACAGCGATATCCTGATCTGAAGCTGGGTGGTCCAAGCTTAGAAACGGTGATTATCAAATGGCCGGAGGAATTATTTTCAACACAAACATGGCTGAATCGTTTTTATAAATATCTCGAAACACATAGCGCTTCAAATAATTTTAATTTCCTGAGTTTT
>DASZPW010000224.1:0-7270 GCA_035550155.1 Chitinophagaceae bacterium
GTTCATGCGTCCATTGTTCATACTTACATTTTTTATATGCTGTATTGCATTCTTGTTTTCCAATTATATCATTCCTGTTGCAAACCTGAAATCAAGAACCTTGTTGGGTGATATAGTTTTTGCCAAACCTGCATTTGATCTGAAAGAAGGAGTATTCTATGACAAGATCAATGGCTTTGCTATTAAGATCGGGAAAAAGGAGCCGAATGACAGTGTCATCAGGGAAGTCATCATTTATGAACAGGGGAATCTGCTACAGGATAATTTCATTGTAGCCAAGAGTGGTATCATGCGGGTAACCGATAATAAACGCTACCTGGAATTTAATCTGAAGGATGGATGGCGATACCAGGAACGGGGTGAACTTTCTGAAAACGATAACACGGAATTTATCAGGGTCCGGTTTAAAGAATATAAAAAGCAATTTGACCTCAGCTCGTTTCAATTTACACGAACTGCTGACAGTTTAAATAAAAATAATGAACGGGTATATAGCATGCGGCAATTGGATGTGGTCATTGATTCATTGCAAAAACAAGTGAACATATTGCGAAAGCGCCTGACCAATGACATGTACCGATCACAGCAATTTGTACAATACCTCGACAGCAGTTGGGATGTGGCTGGTACAAAAAATTTCAAGCCAGTAAAAAATTTTGATGAAATACTGCCGGATTCGGCCAGGCAACTTGTAAAAGAACGGGCTGTTTCAGAGATCAATTCCCTTCGGGTTGCCATGGATGTCACCGGCAACGATCTCAGAGAAAAAGAAAAAATTTTGGAGCTGCATGAGATCGAATGGCACCGGAAGATATCGCTGTCACTGGCCTGTTTGGTTTTGTTTCTTATCGGTGCGCCGTTAGGATCCATCATTCGCAAAGGAGGATTAGGCACTCCGTTGGTCTTTGCAATAATCTTTTTCATGCTGTTTTATTTTTCGAGCAATACGGGTGAAAAGTTCGCAAGAGAAGGAAGTGTCAGTGCTTTTACCGGCATGTGGATGGCGACATTCGTCCTGGTACCGATCGGTATTTTCCTTACTTATAAAGCAATGCAGGATTCACAACTATTCAACAAAGAATTTTATTACAGGATCGCAAAATTCATTGCTTCTCTTTTTCGCAAAACAGACCGATCGTCAACCGGGCTGTAATTATTAAGTACCTTTGCTTTCAACTTTTTTGCGTTGGGTTCCGAGAAACAAAATGTACATGTACAGAAATGGGTAGCCGGCATATCTGTCTTGTTGCTGGCAATAAAATTCGTTGCATATTATTCAACACATTCCATTTCTGTACTCACCGATGCCCTTGAAAGTATCGTAAACGTTGTGTCAGGTTTTGTCGGCCTGTATAGTTTATATGTTGCTGCAAAGCCCAGGGACCTGGATCATCCGTATGGTCATGGCAAAGCAGAATTTCTTTCTGCTGCAATAGAAGGAACATTGATCAGCAGTGCCGGCGCCATTATCTTTTACAAAGCGATTCAAAATCTCGTACATCCTGTAGAATTACATAAAGTTGATTTCGGTATTATCCTGATCGCAATAACAGCTGTTGTGAATTTTATTGTTGGATTTTATTGCCTGGCAACGGGTAAGAAAAATAATTCGCTGGCGCTGATCGCAAGCGGTAAACATTTGCAAACTGATACATGGTCCACTGTCGGAATAGTTATAGGCCTCTTACTTTTATATTTAACCGGTTACACCTGGATCGATAGCGTGGTTGCCATTCTTTTCGGAAGCTATATTGTTTTTACCGGGTACAAAATACTGCGTCGTTCTATTGCGGGGATCATGGATGAAGCTGACATGGAATTGCTGGAGCGAATGGTGCAGGTGTTGAATTCCAATCGCAGGGAAAACTGGGTGGATCTCCATAATCTTCGTGTGATTAAATACGGAAGCGTATTGCATGTGGATTGCCACCTGACAGTACCCTGGTATTTCAATGTACATGATGCACACCGGGAAATTGATGCTTTGGCGCTGCTGATCCGGAAAGAATTCGGCGAATCGCTGGAATTGTTTGTACATTCAGACGGGTGCCTGCCTTTTTCCTGCAGAATTTGTGCTAAAGCTGATTGCAAAGAACGACAACATGCTTTTGAAAAGCAGATCACCTGGACATTGGAAAATATTTCTCAAAATAAAAAACACGAATTACATTAAATTATGATCAAAACTATCACCCGCTGGAAAAAGGACCACGAATTTGAAGCCGAACACCATGGCAATAAAATTAAAATTGATGGGGCAGGAAAAAACGGTCACGGCCCCAAGGCATTATTATTATCGGCACTGGCCGGTTGCTCGGGGATTGATGTAGTGGATATTCTTCACAAAATGCGGGTATCTTTTTCATCGCTGGAAATAGAAGTTGAAACAACGCAAACGGAGGAACCTCCAAAAGTGTATAAGGATATTCTCATCATCTATAAAATTAAAACGAATACACACAATGAAGAGAAAGTAATAAAGGCGATTGATCTTTCTTTGGAAAAATATTGCGGCGTTTCAGCAATGCTGAAAAAAAATTCTGCCATCAGTTATAAGCTGGTTATCGAATCATAAATTCTAATACATTTATGCTTTCCAAAAAAGCACAATACGCTTTCAGGGCATTGGCCCATCTTGTAGAAAACAATGATAAGGGGCCAGTGCTCATTGCGGAGATTTCGAAGAAAAAAAAGATACCCCTGAAATTCCTGGAAACAATTTTACTGGAATTAAAGAAACATGATATACTGGATAGCAAGAAAGGACGGGGCGGCGGGTATTTTCTGAAAGAAGATCCGTCTCAAACATATATTGCCACTGTCATCCGGATCATGGACGGCCCGATTTCCATGTTGCCCTGTGTGAGTCTTTATTTCTATAAGCGTTGTAAAAATTGTAATGAAAAGCAGTGCGGACTGAATGACATCATGAAAAGCGTAAGAGATGCAACACTGAGTATATTGGAGCAGCGAACGCTCCGGGACCTTGTATAGCAATATTTTTTTATCAAAATTAACACCCTACTTGTTTGGTAGGGTTTTGTTTTTCCTATAACTTCGGAAATTTCTAACATTAAAACCAACGAATATGGGATTACGTTTAGGGGATAAGGCTCCCAATTTTAAAGCTTCGACCACTTCCGGCGAAATTGATTTTTATGAATACCTGGGGAATGGCTGGGGAATTTTATTTTCTCATCCTGCGGATTATACTCCGGTATGCACGACAGAACTCGGAAGAACTGCATTGCTGAATGAAGAATTTGCGAAGCGTAATGTAAAAGTTCTTGCCGTTAGTGTTGATCCGCTTGATAAACACCGGGGCTGGGTGAACGACATTAACGAAACACAGCATTGCATGGTGAACTTCCCTATCATAGCCGATGAAGCCAAGACCGTAGCTTCTTTGTATGATATGATTCATCCTAATGCATCCGCCACTGCCACTGTCCGTTCTTTATTTGTAATTGGCCCTGATAAAACGGTCAAATTAATGATCACCTACCCGGCATCAACAGGCAGAAATTTTTATGAAGTATTGAGAGTAGTAGACTCGTTGCAGTTAACAGCGAATCACAGTGTGGCAACCCCAGCTGATTGGAAACATGGTGAAGATGTGATCGTAGTTCCGTCAATTTCTACGGAAGATGCCATCAGAAAATTTCCAAAGGGTATAAAAGAAATTAAACCTTACCTGCGCTATACACCTCAGCCTGACCTTTAAATCATATAATAATAAAACGAACCCCGATCCGGTTTTCGGGGTTTATTTTTTCCATTTTTCAAGTTGCTGCACTATTGCTTTCAGGTCTTTTGGTACAGCAGCTTCTAGGTGTATTTTTTTTTCATGGCTGTCCATAAAAGAGAGAGATGCTGAATGAAGCGCCAGCCGGTTGAGGATCGGCTTTTCTTCTTCCACATTTTTGGAAAGTTTGAAACGGTGTTTGATGGAGGAAAGAAAAATTGGTTTGTTATCGCCATAGAGTGCATCGCAAGCGATCGGATGACCGATGTTTTTTGCATGGACACGGATCTGGTGCGTTCGACCCGAATGGATCTGAAACTGCACCCAGGAAAACATGCCAAAATCTTCCAACACTTCATAATCTGTTTTTGATTCCTTTCCCTTTCTATGAACTACCATCAAACCATTCTTTGCAGGATGTTCGGCAATGGGCGCATCAATGGTTCCTTTTTTTTCGACGAATGAACCAAGAACAAGCCCCAGATAGATCTTCTCCGTTTTTCTTTCTTCAAATGCATTGGAAAGATGTTGATGCGCTTTTTCATTTTTTGCAAAAAGGATCAGTCCGCTGGTATCACGATCCAGGCGATGTACTGTGTAAATGATTTGATATTTTTCCTGCAATAATTTTTTCAATGAAATATCTTTTCCTTCCCTGTCGGGAATGGATAAAAGGCCGGAAGGTTTGTTTATTGCTACCCAATCTTCCGTCTCCGTGATGATGATATCTTCCAATTTCATTTTCCTTTTCCAAAATATTTGAGGTTCCTGATCTCTTTTTCTGTGAGAAAGCGCCATTTGCCTCTTTCAACATTTTTTTTGGTAAGGCTGGCAAACATGACCCGATCAAGATTTTTTACTTCGTAACCGAAATGCTCAAAGATCCGGCGAACAATACGATTACGACCACTATGAATCTCTATGCCAACCTGTGTTTTGTCTTTACTGTCTGCGTAAGCTAATGAATCAACCAGTGCCATAACATCTTCCAGGATGACGCCTTTTAATATGAGATCAAAGTCTTTTCGTTCTAACGGACGATCCAAACTGACGTGGTATACTTTTTTTATCTCGTTGCTTGGATGTGTCAGTCGCTGGGAAAGTTCACCATCATTGGTTAACAGTAATACTCCCGAAGTGTTTCTGTCCAATCTGCCCACGGGATACACTCTTTCATTTGTTGACCGACGAACCAAGTCCAGCACGGTTTTTCTTCCCTGGGGATCTTCGGTAGTGGTGATGTAATCTTTGGGTTTATTTAGTAAAATATAAACAAGATTTCTTGCGGGAAAAATTCTCTTTCCATTTACGGTAATATCATCTTTCGAAGAAACTTTGCGGCCCGGCTCGGTTATCAGTTCTCCATTCACTTTCACTTTTCCCAACTTCACTATTTCTGCTGCATCTCTACGGGAGCATACACCACAATGAGCAATAAATTTATTGAGCGGCATGAAGCCGGTTTCTGGTTTCCGGTTTCCGGTTACTTGCCTGTTATCTGATTTGGGGTCCTGACTGCCGAAAGCTGACTGATTTTTCTTTTTCTCAAAAAATTCTTCCCGTTCTTTTTTCCATTTACGTTTTTCCTGGCGGAATTCCTCTTTGATAGCCGCATTACTTTTTTTACGGGCAAATTTGTTAAAGTAGTTTGATTTTCCGGGCTTTTGTGTTGAAGATCTTTTTTTCATTGTGAATGATTTGCTGTTTTACAACAGGAATTTAATACTGGAAATATTATTTCGGTGGCTACTTATTGGCTAATTGTCCGCAGGCAGCATCAATATCTTTTCCGCGGCTGCGGCGCAATCGTGCATTTACTTTATGTTTTTCTAAATAATTAATAAATGCCTGTACTTTTTCTTCCTCCGGTTTTTCAAATTTGGCAAAATCAATCGGGTTGTATTCAATGATGTTTACAAGATCTGCCGGAACCTGGCGGTATATTTTTATTAACTCATCAGCATCTTTTAATGAATCATTGAAATCTTTAAAAAGAATGTACTCAAAGGTGATTTCATTCTTTGTTTGTTTATAAAAATAATTCAGCGCATCAACCAAAGAGTGAATATTGTTGGTATCATTGATCGGCATGATCTCATGTCTTTTTTTATCGTTGGCTGCATGTAATGACAATGCCAATTTGAATTTTACTTTATCGTCGCCCAATTGTTTTATTTGCTTTGCCACACCGGCAGTTGAGACGGTGATGCGCCGGGGACTCATACCTAATCCATCCGGTGAAGTGATACGTCCAATTGCTTTCAAAACATTTTTATAATTGAGCAATGGTTCTCCCATGCCCATGAAAACAATATTGCTGAGTTTTTTCCCATATACCTTTTCACATTGCTGGTTGATCAACACTACTTCATCATAGATCTCATCAAAAGCCAGATTGCGTTTTCGATCGATATAGCCCGTGGCGCAGAATTTACAACTGAGCGAACAACCGATCTGGGAAGATACACAAGCGGTGAACCGGTGTTCAGATGGGATCAAAACACCTTCTACTGCATGGCCGTCCCATGTTTTGAAACGACTTTTGATGGTTCCGTCAGCTGAATATTGTGTTGCATCTATTGATAATGCAGGTAAGGTGAAATCTTCTTTCAACTTAGTGCGAAGTTCTTTGCTCAGGTTGGTCATGTCATCGATACGCTGAGCCTTTTTTTGCCATAACCATTCAAATACCTGTCTGGCACGGAACTTTTTTTCGCCCAGAGCTTCAAAGTATTGTTCCAGGTCCTGCAAACTCAAATGCCTGATATTTTTTTGTTCCGTCCTGATCATCGGGCAAAGATACGAAAGGCCAACCTGCCGGATGGCGTGTAGACAATAATTTGTCTTACATCAACTAACTTGCGGCGCATAATCATAACAGATGAAAACGGCTTATGTTATAGACTGTATTCGAACACCGATAGGAAAATATGGCGGTGCTTTATCCACTCAGCGTCCCGATGATCTGCTGGCTCATGTGATCAAAGAGTTATTGAAAAGAAATTCTTCAATAGATCTGAATGCCATTGAAGATGTGATCGCAGGAGCGGCCAACCAGTCCGGAGAAGATAACCGCAATGTGGCAAGAATGGCGTCGTTGCTGGCAGGTTTGCCTGTTACTGTTCCAGGTGTTACAGTAAACAGGCTTTGTGCTTCTGGTTTGGAAGCCATCATGGATGCTGCACGGCAAATCATGTGCGGCGATGCAGAGTTGATCATTGCGTCCGGAGTCGAAAGCATGACAAGAGCTCCTTTTGTAATGCCAAAATCTGCTTCAGCATTTCAGCGGCAGCCGGAGATATTCGATACGACATTGGGCTGGCGATTCATCAATAAAAAATTGGCAGAGATGTATGTCCCATTTAGCATGGGTGAAACAGCGGAAAATGTAGCCAGGCGATGGAACATCACACGGGAGGAGCAGGATGTATTTGCTTTATCTTCCCAGGAAAAATTTTTCAATGCATTATCTGAGGGAAAATGGAAAGAAGAAATTGCGCCAGTTGAAATTAGTGCCGGTAAAAA
>DASZPW010000225.1:0-6001 GCA_035550155.1 Chitinophagaceae bacterium
TTCATCATAGAAAACCTGTGCATCTTTTCCGCTGGCAAAGTAGCCGTATTTTTCTCCCCACACTTTCCAGCAATTGGCCAGGCGATGCGCCACTTGTTTTGCTGATGTTTCACGACCTAAACTACCATCAGGCTGCGGTACTCCTGCTTTGCGGAAATATTTTTGCGCAAGAATATCTGTTGCGATCTGGCTCCACTGTTTCGGAACCTCCACATTTTTCATTTCAAATACGATCTCACCAGAAGGATTTCGGATTACCGAAGTACGGTAGTCATATTCAAACATGTCGTACACATTCACGTCGTCCCGGGTAAAGCGACGAGAAAATTGCAAACCGCCACCGGCGGAAGCTTGCTTATTAATTGCCATAACTCTAAAGAATTTGTCGGGTTAAGTAATTGTTAACGCAGAAGACGAAAATATTTTTTAGTAATTGAAATTCAAACGCAGAGATATACACATCTTGTGGATAAACATGGCCTAATTGGCGGAAGTGCACGACTGTTCTGAATCTGGCGATTTCTGCACAGTTCATAACTGATTTATTGCTAAATTTTTTTTGGAAAATCAATTTGAGAAGTGTAAAAAAATTTATCGCTATGAAAAGATCTTGTGTAACTCAAACATGTCAATGATTTTTGCCAATTCTCCCTCGGAAATTGCTGGTATTCCCTGCATTTTTAAAAAAATATTTTTATAAAATCCACTACAGGAAAAAATTTTATCAGATCTAATTCAATAAAAAGAATTTTCATGGCGCCAGAAAAGTAATTTCCTTATCACGGATAATAACTGTGAGAAATCAAGCAGGGAAAAATCATCATGTTGAAAACAAAAACTACGAAAAGGGCTGCACTACGGAAGAATAAACGGAATTAACAGCTAAAATGACGAAAAGTTTTTGCATTTTTGTATGACAACCATTACCGGATGAAATCAGGAATTATCAAGGCATTGACGGAAAAGAAAAAAACGGGCAAAAAATCTTTTGCCGTGCTGATCGATCCTGATAAGGTCAATGCTCTGATCCTGGATGAGATAATCGAACTTTCTGTTGCCGCCAAAGTGGATTACCTGCTTGTGGGCGGCAGTCTTGTTATTTCCAATTACCTTGATG
This sequence comes from Chitinophagaceae bacterium, assembly GCA_035550155.1. Taxonomy (GTDB): domain Bacteria; phylum Bacteroidota; class Bacteroidia; order Chitinophagales; family Chitinophagaceae; genus UTBCD1. Next base: position 1,118 of record DASZPW010000225.1, read on the forward strand.
AATGTGTGCAGCATATCAAACAGAATTGTGATCTGCCGGTAATTCTTTTTCCCGGTAGCCCCACTCAGGTAAGCAAATATGCCGATGCGTTATTGTATTTATCTCTGATCTCCGGTCGCAATCCAGAATTGTTGATAGGGCAGCATGTAGTAACGGCTCCTTTTGTAAAACAAAGTGGTTTGGAAATAATGCCGACCGGATACATTGTGATTGACGGCGGCGCTCCTACCACTGTTTCGTATATCAGCAATGCCTCACCGATACCTGCCGATAAAAATGAGATTGCCATGTGCACTGCAATGGCAGGAGAAATGCTCGGCATGAAATTAATTTACATGGATGCAGGCAGTGGCGCAAAGCGACCGATAACAGAGAGTATGATAAAATTAGTTGCTGATAATATAGAAGCGCCGCTCATTGTTGGCGGCGGCATCATTCATCCTGAAAAAGCATATTTGAATTGCAAAGCCGGTGCTGATGTAATTGTTGTCGGCAATGCGATTGAAAAAGATGCATCGCTGATCAAAGAGATGAGTGATGCTATTCACTCGATACCTGTGAAAATTTAACGAAGATCTTCCGCTTTCACCCTCGACGGTGTTTCTTTTCCAGCCACAATTCCTCTCGAACTCAAAGCCACCGCCTTAATGATCATGGCCATATTATCCATATCCAAAGTGCTGATCTCATCGGATACTTTGTGATAGTTGGGCTCGCTGTCCATCTTGGAAGTGGAAATAGTGTGCGCCGGTACTCCTAATCTCGCCAGTGTGGCATTATCGGAGCGATAAAATAAATTTTGTGTAGTGTAGGGGTCCGGATAAAAAGTAAACCCTGTTCCTTCCAGGTCCTTTTGCAACATGGCGCCCATGTCTGTTTTATCGTAACCGGTGATGTATGCCGAATTCTTTCCCCACTTGGATTCCGTGCCGATCATTTCAATGTTGAACATCGCCATTACTTTACCCGGATCAAATTGTTTTGAAAAATATTGCGAGCCATATCCTCCCGCTTCTTCTGCGGTGAACGTTGCAAACACTAATGTCCTTTCATTATTATTTAATTCCTTAAAATATTTTGCCAGCATGATGACAGCCGTTGTTCCCGCAGCATCATCATTGGCGCCGTTATAAATGGAATCGCCGTTCACCGCTTTTCCTACACCCAAATGATCATAATGCCCGGAAAAAATAACATATTCATCTTTCTTTGATTTACCGGGTAACACGCCTACAACATTTGCCAGCTTCTGTTCCGTAATCTCCAGTTTTGCTTCTATGGAAAAGTTTTTAGGAACATTATTCGTCAGCAGAAAAATAACATTGTTAGTCGTTTTAAATGCAGCTCTCCTTCCTGAAGACAGTCTTGAAAAATTTGATGCGTAACCTGAATCAACCAGCACCACAACATTTTTTCCGGATTGAAGGAAAACTGAGGTTTCTCTGAAAAAGTTGCCGCCGGGTTTCATAATCGCTATTTCATAACCGGAAGACTGATCCACTTTCAGATCGGTTTGGCTGCTGTTGATAGCAATATTTTTTGGATCTAACACAACACCATCCAACACAGCGCCGGCGCTGATAACCCTTGACCGAACCATAGAAAATTCCTGGCGATAGCTGCCGCTGTTATTCCATGTCTGCAAGCCGATCTTTTTAAATTCACCCGAAATAAAATCGGCAGCCCTGTCAATGTCCGGAGTAAAGGCTCTTCTTCCCCGCATATCATCAGAAGACAATACCTTTTCTATTCTTTCTACTTCTTTTGCATTGATGATCTCATCAATATTCTGTCCATAAACAAAAAAGGTTGTCGTAATCAACAACCCGGATAACAATAAATTTTTCATTAATCAATTTTCAATTTGCAATAATAAATTTTAAATATCAAAGACTCATCATCTCTTTAAATTTCACCGTTTGCCTTCTGCTGACCTCTATCTTTTCTCCACCTTTTAATTCGAGCAGTAGTCCACCGTTGAAATAGGGTTCTATCTTTTCGATCATGCGCAGGTTCACGATATGCTTGCGGTTAGCACGGAAAAACGTTTTTTCATCCAGCCGTTCTTCCAAAGCATTCAATGATTTTAAGATAAGTGGTTTATTGGGCCCAAAGAAAACTTTAGCATAGTTGCCGACACTTTCAAACAAACGGATCTCGCTGAGTTTGACAAACCAGCACCGCTCGCCATCTTTTACAAACACCTGGTCATTGTCAGTAAGAATACTGTTATTGATATTTTCAGTAGCAGGCCTGTTCTCTTTTGGTTCAGCAAAATGCAATTTTTGAATAGCATCTGCCAGCCTTTTAGGTTCAACCGGTTTCAATAAATAATCAAGCGCATTCACTTCAAATGCTTTCAAAGCAAATTCATCATAAGCGGTGGTGAAAATAACCTGCGGAGTTCTTTCCAGTTCGGACAGCATGTCAAATCCTGATTTTCCGGGCATTTGTATGTCCAGGAAGATCAGGTCTGGCCGAAGGGTTTCAATTTTGGTGATGCCTTCATCGGCATTAGCGGCTTCATCTATCACTTCTATTTCTGGAAATTCCAGCAAGAGTTTTTTCAATTCTGCCCGGGCCAAACGTTCATCATCAATTATGATCGCTCTCATGTGATTACTTTTAATTTGAATCTACGGGTAGTAAGAGTTTTGCTTCCACCAAAGATGGGTCAATTTGTTTTATTTCAAATTTTGCATTGTCCCCATATAATAAATTAAGCCGATTGGTTGTGCTGGATAATCCAAAACCCTCGCCATTTGCCTTTCCATTCAGTTGCCCGGTATTTTGCACAGTCAGTTCCAGGAATTTGCCTTTGAAATCGGAATTGATACGAACAATGCCCCCATTGATCTGCTTGCTGATCCCGTGTTTTATAGCGTTTTCGGCCAATGTCTGCAACATCATAGGTGGCACTTGCTGATCCAGGGTATCATCATCAATATTGTATTCGATCCTCAACCGATCCTCAAACCGCATATTTTCCAGGGCAAGATAATCTTTTACGATGTTAAGTTCCTTTTCCAGTGTCACCGTTTCTGATTTGTCGGCCTGCATGCTGCTGCGAAGGATATTGCTGAGCTCGGTAATTGCTTCTCTTGCTCTTTGCGGATTTTCAACCACCAACGCCCTGATGCTGTTCAAAGAATTAAAAATAAAATGGGGATTAATATGAGATTTGATGGTTTTTAATTCCAACTCTTTGATCAGCGTTTCCAGTTGCAGCGTATCTAACTGCTGTTTTCTGCTCTTTTCTATAAAATGATAAAAATAATAGATCAATACCCAAGGCAAAATGAAAAGCCCGTTATCAACGGTAGATCCCATCAATTTATTTACGAAACTCAGTTTGTGGCTGCCGGACGAGTCTAATCCAAAAAAATCAACTTCAGTAAGAATGATGGCACTGTAAATCATTGATGTTACCACCATGGCAATGACCAGTTTGGGTATCACTTTTTCTATTGATTGAAGCAGCCAGCCACGCCATTTGATAAAGATCCGAAGCACATGGGTGGTCAGAATCCCGGTAGTAAATACTATGGCAATACGTGCTAATAAAGTGCCATTGGATATTTCTGCCTGGTAAACGTGGGCAAAGAAAAGCATTGCCAGGCCAACCAGGCCCCAGCCGCATACCTGAAGTAACCAATAAAGTTTGTTTGAGTTACTCATAAAATGCAAAATTAGTCAATCCTGCCCCGGACAAGTTCCGTAAATATACCAGTGGACGATAACTTTTACAAATGGGAGATTTTTTTGCCATCTTAACAAAAGGCTTAATTAAGATCAATATGGTTGCCCAAAATTTGTTAAACTATCGTTAGCAGGAAGCTGGCAGGAAAATATTAATTTTACCGCAACAAACAAAATTCATGGAAATTACCCCGGGGCCTCTTTTAAAAACTATTGACTCACCTGCAGATCTTAAACAATTACCGAGGGAAAAATTACACCAGGTTTGTGACGAATTGCGCCAGTATATCATTGATGTGGTTAGCGTTCACGGCGGGCATTTTGGCGCCAGTCTTGGTGTAGTGGAATTGACCACTGCTCTGCATTATGTGTATAATGCACCTTATGATCAGTTGGTTTGGGATGTGGGTCACCAGGCTTATGGTCATAAGATACTTACCGGCCGCAGGGATAATTTTATTACCAATAGGAAATACAAAGGCATTAGCGGCTTTCCGAAAAGAAGCGAAAGCGAATACGATACGTTTGGGGTAGGTCATTCATCCACTTCCATTTCCGCAGCATTGGGCATGGCTATGGCCGCCAAATACAAAGGTGAAACAGACAGAAAAGTTGTAGCCATCATTGGCGATGGGGCTATGACCGCCGGGCTTGCTTTTGAAGGAATGAATCATGCAGGAGTATCTGATACCGACCTGCTCATCATTCTCAATGACAACCGTATGGGTATCGATCCCAATGTTGGCGCTTTGAAAGAATACCTGACTGATATCACCACATCTCCCACGTACAACAAGGTAAAAGATGATGTTTGGAAATTGCTGGGAAAATTGCCGGTAGGAAAACATTTCACCCGTGCCATGGCGCATAAATTGGCGGAAGGAATGAAAGGTATGGTAAGCAGCAGCGCTAATTTATTTGAAGCATTAAAACTTCGTTATTTCGGACCTATTGATGGACATAATGTGGCCAAACTCGTAGATACATTAAAAGATCTTCGGGAGATTCCCGGCCCAAAGATCCTGCACATTATCACTACCAAAGGAAAAGGATATGCACTGGCGGAAAAAGATCAAACCAAGTGGCATGCACCGGGACAGTTTGATAAAGTGACCGGAGAAATTCATAAAAAGAAATATGATCTGCCACAGCCGCCCAAATACCAGGATGTTTTCGGACATACAA
>DASZPW010000226.1:0-2714 GCA_035550155.1 Chitinophagaceae bacterium
GGCGGTTGCACTTCATTTATCTTTATTACACCAGTCTCTTTATGAACAATCCTGTAGGTTTTTGCATTAATCGAAAATGATAATTCATCCCAATTTATTTTTATCCCCGTCTCTGATTTATTTCTGATATTAACTAAAATATCTTTTGGATTAAGCTTGAACCCTATTTTAAGTGTATCATTCTCATAAATTAGATCACTATTTTGTACAGGGTATGTCATTGCTGTTTTATAGTTGTATAACTTGCTTGTACAACTTACAAAAGTAAAAATGATGAATAGGATGATTAATGTCTTTTTCATATTATAAGTTTTTTGTTCAGTTTCCCTTTTACCCCATTATTGCTATTCAAATTTAAAGTTACTTTTTTTATACTTGCTCCATAGCAAGAACCGCCTAAAGAAAACAGAGTACTGTCATGCCGACGCCGTAGGCATCTCAGAGATTTCAATTTTCAAAACATTCAATAGTTTGAGCTGCTTTCCCGAATCAAGTTCGGGACAAGCTGTTCCTTGGCATGACAAGATTCAGAAAGCCTGTTTTTTTCCCTCTCCTTAACTCATGTCTTACGAATCGTGACATTAAAAAAAGGCCCGCATCACTGCGAGCCTTTTTAATTTTATACAAACTGTTTTACTGTATCGGTGAATAATCTTTGAACAGGTTGATCTTGGTTCCTTCCGCCTGCTGGCGATAAGCTTTCCATTTGTTTTCAAAGAATGCATTGATGCGTTCCACCGCAAGATTGATCATCAGTTCTGCATTCTGCACCAGTTTTTCTTCCTGCGGTCCCGGCGCCGCCATCTTGCCTCCGATGTTTTGATTGGCGATCTGTATCACACTCATTACATTTTCTCCCGGCTCTCTGCCCAGGCCTTGCCGCTGCGATGCTTTACCGCTGATGAATTCACGGATCACTTTGATGGAATCCAGCATGATGCCGGAAGATTTTCTTAATGAATCAATATCTTTTCCCGGTACATCTTTTATTTCGGCATTGATCTTATTGCACACTTCTTCGGCATCTGTGAGGCGATCCATTCCTTCGGTCAATTTATCCGTGCTTTGACGGAGGCGGGCATACATTTTTTGTTGCGCCAGTTTTATATCATTACGATTGCCTATTCTCGGATCGTCTTTTACATTTATGAAAGTGGAATCCATATCTCTGCCCAGTGAAATGACCACTTTATATGTTCCCGGCAATACCTGGAATCCTCCGGGCTCCGGCGCTCCCGGTCTTGGTTTGGGTGATCCGGGCTGGCGATATCCTTTTTCTTCCATTCCCCAATAGTCACGGTTGAAACCACTGTCAACCGACCAGTGCAATGTGCGGATGAGTTCATTCTTATCATTGTAAATTCTTACGAATGCAGTGTCACCACTTCCGCCTCTTCTGAAACCACCACCGAATTGTCCACGGCCGCCACTGCCTCTTCTGCCTTGCCCCTCTGCTTCAGTTGATGGATTACCCGCATTTGCATTCTCTTCCATTCGATTCATATTTCTCTTTGGAAGTTTGTTTATAAAAAATGAAATGGCTGCCCCTCTCGGACGATTAGGCGCATCCCATAATCCATACACACTCCATTCATAACCCGGTGCGGCACGATATTGTGCTTCGTAAGCATCGGGAGCAGGAAATACCGTTAGATTATTGGCAAACTCTTTTCCTGAATTAGCCGCAGCTTTTCTTAATGCATGAATATCATCGAATATCCACAGTGCACGGCCGAATGTGGCCACTACGAGATCTGCTTCACGTTCCTGTATAGCAAGATCATAAGTGGAAACAGATGGATAACCATTTTTCCATTGCTGGAATGTTTCTCCGTTATCAAAGCTTATCCATAATCCCTGCTCTGTTCCTACAAAAATTAAATTAGGCTCCACCGGATCCTGAATCATGCACAATGCATAACCAACAACTTTTTTCTCATCTATCATTCTGGTCCATGTCTTTCCATAATCAGTAGTTCTGAAAATATATGGTTTGAAATCCCCACGGCGATAATCATTGCATACTACAAATGCTTCGCCGGCATTGTAACGGGAAGCTCTTATTTGCGGTATCCAGCAACCTACCGGCATTCCGGGAATTTTTCCACGGAAATTCGTCCATGTTTTTCCGCCATCTCTTGTCAGTTGCACATTGCCATCATCAGTGCCGGCCCAGATCAAACCTTTTTCTTTGGTAGAAGGCTCGATGCAAATGATGGTACAATAATTTTCTGCACCGGTGATATCAATGGTCAATCCGCCATTATATCGTTGATCAATTTTTGCTGTGTCGTCAGTAGTGAGATCTGGAGAGATCGTTTCCCAGCTATTACCTTTATTAGTGCTTTTGAAAACAAATTGTCCTCCGAAATAAATGGTGTTTTTATCAAAAGGATCCTGTGCAATAGCAGTGTTCCAGTTGAAACGCAGATCATTTTTATCACCTAATTGCATTTTCGGCGGACGAATGCCTGAGCGTTCGCCGGTCAAATAATTGTAGTGTTGAACAAATCCTTCCTGGCTCATGCTATATACCCATCCACCACCATCGGGATCCGCCATTGCATCAAACCCATCACCGCCCCCGATATTCTGCCAATAATAATTGCGGATGCCGCCATTGGTCCATGTATAAGAAGGCCCGATCCAACTTCCATTATCCTGTAATCCACCCATAACATTATATGGAGTTTCATTATCTACATTGATATGGT
>DASZPW010000227.1:0-12819 GCA_035550155.1 Chitinophagaceae bacterium
GCAACAACTATTGATGGATCTCACAGCTTGCATGATCAAAGAATCAAAAACGTTACTCGCTGAATAATTGCTTCAGGGCATGTAGCGATCCAGTTTGTTGGGTAAAAGATAGAGTAGCGGAGTGATGATGAATATTCCGATGCTCACTTGCGGAATAAAAAAAGAAAAGGCAACTGCAATGGAATACACAAGCGGAGAGACCAGGAATAATCTCTTTGCTTCTCTCCGTACTTCATCGGGCAATTCCCGTTCCATCAATGTGTGTTTTTTTATTCCATACGTCCATTGGCCATATAAAGTGAGATTACAAAGACTGAGATTGACAGCGTAGATCAGGATCGCATACCACTTAAGTGTTTCATGAGCCAGCATCCTGGTGCTGAAGGGAACAAGACAAACGATCATATAAAACAAAACGCCTAAAAAAATAAAATACCGGTCGGTGCGTCCGATGTATTCAAACATCATTCGATGACCATACCACATAATGCCTAATACCACAAAGCTGATAACATAACAAAGAAAATCGCTGCCAATATATTTTAAGGCCGACAGGAAATCACTCCAGCTGTTTCCTTTTACCGCCGGCAATGCCAGCTCAATTACCATGATGGTCATGGCAATGCTGAAGATCCCGTCGCCCAGAGCTTCCAGCCTTATGGATTTCATATGAAGCCGGTGTTTGTCGTCGATCATTTGCCTAAGCTAAAATTTTTTTATGGTGTATGAAAAAATTTGCTTAGGCTAAAATCAGACCGGATCTCATTTAATATTCAGCTTTCATGCTAACTTTAGTTAACAAACCAATTGTTATGAGAACTATTGCTGCATTTCTGTTTTTATTTATCCTCAATATTTCACTTAAGGCACAACAAACAGAAAAGCCGCCGCTTCATGGAAAGAACTGGATGGCGATCACAGGGAAACCATTGTCAGCGGAAGCGGGAGCCATGATCTTTCAGAAAGGAGGTAATGCAATTGATGCAGCCTGTGCAATGTTGGCTGCAGGCTGTACCATGTGGGATGTGCTGAGCTGGGGAGGAGAAACGCAGGCCCTGATATATAATCCAAAAACAGGAAAAGTAATTGCGATCGATGCATTGGGTATGGCGCCAACCGGAGCTACTGCGACATTTTTTAAAAACAAAGGTTACAATTTTCCTCCGGAATATGGTCCATTAGCTGCGGTGACTCCCGGAACACCCGGCGGTCTTTGTGTGATGTTAGCGGAATACGGAACAATGAGTTTAAAAGAAGTATTGGAACCAGCCATGCAAATGGCGGCCGGTTACCCGATGGAAGCACAAACGGCGACAAGTATTGAGCGGAATAAAAACCTCATTAAGCAATGGCCCTATTCCAAAACAATTTTTTTGCCTCATGCAGGAGAAAAATGGGAAGCGCCGGAAGCAGGAGAAATTTTTGTTCAAAAAGATCTGCTGGCGACACTGCAAAAAATGGTGGATGCCGAACAGGATGCATTGAAAAAAGGAAAGAGCCGCAAAGAAGCGATCTATGCGGCATATGATCGTTTTTATAAAGGAGACATTGCACAGGAGTTTGTAAGAAGCTGCCGGGAACAAGGTGGATTGATAACCATGGATGACCTGGCAAAATGGAAAGTGATGATCGAAGAACCATTGAGAACAACATACAAGGGAATTGATGTTTATAAATTACAACAATGGTCGCAAGGACCATCCATGCTGCAAGCTTTGAATATATTGGAGAATTTTGACCTGAAGAGTATGGGATATAATTCTTCGAGATATATCAACACTATTTGCCAGGCCATGCAACTATCTTTTGCCGATCGGGATTTTTATTATGGTGATCCTTATTTTTCTTCTGATCAACCAATGAAAGGATTGTTGTCAAAAGAATATGCAAAAGAGAGAGCCAAACTGATAGACCCGGAAAAAAATAATCCGAATCCCGGACCCGGTGATCCGTATCCGTTCGAAGGAAAGAAAAATCCTTTCGGAAATTATTTTAAGGAAAGAGGTTTTTCATTTAATGATAAACCCATTGATGAAAATTATATGGACAGGTTGTGGCGTGGGACTACATCAATAGAAGCGGCAGATAAAGATGGTTGGGTAGTTTCTGTCACTCCGAGTGGTGGTTGGGTGCCGGCTTGCATTGCTGGTCATACTGGTGTTGGCATGAGCCAGCGCATGCAAAGTTTTGTATTGGATTCTTCATTCAATCCATTTAATGTTGTGGAGCCCGGCAAGCGGCCACGGGTTACATTGACGCCATCATTGGCAATGAAAGATGGCAAACCATTTTTAGCATGGGCCGTGCAGGGTGGCGATACGCAGGATCAGAATTTGCTGCAATGTTTTTTGAATATGGTGGAATTTGGAATGACGGTGCAGGAAGCTTCGGAAGCTCCGAATGTCAATACGGATCAACTCTGGCTTTCATTGGGTGGAACAAAATTGGACGATCGCAAACCCAAACCCGGTTCTATTTTGGTAAACAGCAACACTCCTGATTGGACTAAAAAAGAATTGCGACAAATGGGATATAAATTGAGTTTCGAACAACGAACTTCCGGTCCTATCAATGCAATTTATTTTGATTGGAAACACGGAACATTCTGGGGTGGTTCCAGCAATCATGGAGAAGATTATGGAATAGCTTGGTAACAGCTTTTTTCTCCTGGTCAATATAATAAAAAAATCCTCCTCTGATCATTGGAGGAGGATTACTGATTTTGATTTCCGTAAAGTGGTTGTAATTTTCTTACATCATTGTTTGTCGTACACAGCTTTTGTGGTCATTTCCCCCTGCTGAGTTGTCCTGGTTGTTGTAACTGTCAGAGATTTACCTTCATCTCCCAGTGTCCATGTTTCGGTGGTAGAGAATGTAAAAGTTTGGCCATTTCTATCCATTGTAGTGCTGGAAGCGATGGAAAAACTTTGTCCGTCATCGGCCCATTTTAATGACGATTTCCGTGTTGAATTGCCAAAGCCTTTTCCTTCCACTTCTTTACCATCGAAGGTTAGTGCCTCAGTTGTGGTTACATCATCGCCGCCCTGGAATGAAGGTGTGGTTCTGGAGATGCTGATGGCGTCATCTTTTTGATCTACTTTCAATTCTTTGGTAGCGAACCGTGCTCCTCTTTGACCGAAATCACTTTTCCCTTCATTCAATTTCCAGTCTCCTGAAAAATTTGCTTTATCGGCCATGAATGTAAAGGATAAAAGAAGTGCGGGAACTGTAATAAAAGCAATTAATTTTTTTGTGAAAGAAGTATTCATATAAAATGATTTTGTTCTTAAATGTAAGTAGAAGAATTGAAAAATCAGGCGAGAGCTATTCAATAAATATAAATGGCAAAAAAATAATTTTTTTACTGAAGATTTTATTGTCAAAAAACGCAGTTATGCAAAATTATTTTAATACCTCGTTCAGGATCTTAGCCAACCGGATACCTCCTTTGAGCAACTGGTTGTCGAGGTCGTTCTTGAAAATATAATTGTATTGGTAACTAAGTTTTGCATTGTCCGGCGTTAATGTATAAATTTTATTGGCGAGTAAATAAGAATCATAAAACCAGTCTTCCAATGGTGAGTCCTGCCATTCCTTAATTTGTTCCTGGCTGGCAATGTCAAGGATCCTGGCATATTCGGTATAACTGTATTCCTGGAATTCAACTAAAGAATTGTCCCACACCGAATGCAGGTTGGTAGATTTTTCAAACCAGCTCACCTTTATCTTATTGCCCCCCTGGTCTTCTTCCCGGCCTACATGTAAAGGCTGATGGAGATCCCCCACTAAATGAATTAAAAATCTTAAGGCAATTTGTCTTTGCCCGAGGGGCAGTGAATGATCAGCTACTTCTTTCGATGTTGCCAGTATTTGAGTATAAAGGTTTTCTCCGGGCAGTTTTTTTAATGCAGCAATAAACTCATCTTTATCCAGGTTGGCCGGCAGATCCACATAATGCCATTTGGAAGTGTGGTTCCAGGTACGTGTTGTATCGGATTTAATGAAATCTGCCCAGTTTGCCCATTGCGCCAGCGTTTCTTTGCCGATGAGTTTACGTAATTCTTTTTTGGCACGGTGCGTTAAATGGTCCTGGGCGATCTCCGCAACTACTCTATGCCCAATCACTCCCCAGCAAAATGAGAGATAAGGAGTAAAAATGGTAATAAAAAGAAATGTTATTCTAAAAAAATAATGGCGAAATGGTTTTTGCATACCGGTAATTTAATAATTACAAATTTGAAGGAAAAGATCCAACAGATGAAATTGTAATTATTATAATTTGTTTTCCGGAATTTGGTTCAATTCAGATTAGCCGGTTCGGCAGAAGCTACTTCGATCACCGGGTTCATGGTCACTTTCGAATTGATCGAATTGGAAATGAGACAGGCTGCTTCCGATTTCTGCAACACTCTTTCTGCTCTTTCCCTGTCTTTTTCATGTATGATTACAATGCGGGGTTCCAATATCACTTCAGTCATAAGAAATTTACCTTCTACCTGGTCTAATTTTCCTTTGGAATGACAATAGAATGATACAAAGTCCAGTTTGGAGTTTTCTGCAATAGCCAAAAAAGTGGTCATCAGGCAACTGCTTACAGCGGCAGTAAAGAGGTGTTCGGGAGACCAGATTCCGGGAATACCTTTGGGAAATTGCGGTGGAGTAGCCACTTCGATACAACCGTTTGTACCGGGCGAAACAACATTTAATTCCGGTGAACACATAACGCCTTTGCGGTCACGACTCCAATTGATGTCTACATTATAATAATGTGCTTCCATAAAAAAAATTTTTATTACCAAAAATAAATAGCAGCTTATGGAGAAGGCATGACGCCGATCATATCAAAAGATGATTCTATTTCCTGAAAATCATTATGGAAGACCCGAAACACACGAATGGGCGGTAGCGATAAAAATCCTATATTTACTCCCCATAATTCTAACCCTTATTCTTTCCCGATTGACCTGATGAGACGCCATTTTTTTGAGGTGTAATTAAACGGATTTAAAAAATTGAACAAATGAGAATTTGCCTTGTGGGATTATTATTTATTGCGAACTCTTGTTTTGGCCAAAGGGGGTGGGAAGCAGAGATAATGCCCGGCATATCATCCTATACGGGAGACCTGACACAGACAACGTTTCCAATACATACTATTCAGCCTTCGGTCAGCGCCAATTTAAAATATAATACGGGTGATTTCATAAATGTCCGGCTTGGTTTTGCGTGGGGAATTGTTTCCGGCAATGACAAATACAACTCTGAATGGGATCTTAAAGGCAGGAACCTGAGTTTTAAAAGCACGATCCTGGAAGGCAATATTTGCCTGGAATTCAATTTAGCTGACCCGGATATTTATTATTCCTATCCATATCTTTTTGGTGGCATTGGGTTCTTTCATTTCAACCCGTATGCTTACGACGGCAGTAATCATAAAGTTTACCTGCATCCATTAAGCACTGAGGGTGAAGGGTTGTCACAATATCCTTCCGTAAAAAATTATTCGCTTACACAGGTCTGTTTGCCTTTTGGTGGCGGCTGGAAAATCAAAGTGCATGATAACTTCACCATAACTTTTGAAGCGGGCATACGCTATCTTTTTACAGATTACCTGGATGATGTGAGCGGTCAATATGTGGATAGAGAAACTTTGCTTGCGCAAAAAGGAGAAAAGGCTGTTGAAATGGCATTTCGTGCTACATTTCCCATCACAGCAGGAGATCCGAGAGGAAATCCGAAAGTAAAAGACATGTATGCATTTGGCGGAATTAAGTTTGGTTTTTATTTAGGCAGAAAAAAAGATTAGCAACAATTCTTTTAATAAAAAAAGCCGCCCCGACGTATCGAGACGGCCTGCTCTTTAGCAATATAACCAATCAATCATTAAGCTGCTTTAGTTTCAGCAACTGCCTGTTTAATAAATTGAGTATTGGCATTGATGGTTACTTCTTCACCGAGCAAAATACCTCCGGTCTCTGACACCATACTGAAGCTCACGCCGAAATCTTTACGATTGATCTTGCCGGATACGCTGATCCCGATACGGGTATTGCCCCAGGGATCCTGTGCAAAGCCGCCGAATTCCGCATTCAATACAATGTTCTTGCTAACGCCACGCATGGTGAGTGTTCCATAGACTTTATAATTTTCATCATCGATCTTTTCCAGTTTGCTGCTTTCAAATGTCAACTGAGGATGATTTTCTGCATCAAAAAAATCACCGGTTCTTAAATGCGCATCCCGCTGTTCGTTATTGGTAGTGATAGAACTGATCTCAGCAGTGAAGCGAACTTTTGCAGTGCTGATGTCATCGCCATTGGTTTCCACTTCGGCATTGAATTGTTTAAAACTTCCGGTTACCCAGGACACCATCATGTGGCGTACTTTAAAATGAAGTTCGGAGTGTGCGTTATCGATTGTCCATTTTGTAGTTGTCATAATAAATTTTATTTGATTGGTTAATTAAATTGACAACACAAAACTACCCCGGTAAACAGGCTGTTACCAATGACAAATGATAAGAAATAAAATTGATGTATGTTAAGAAAATATTCACGGGCTCTTCGGTATTTCGGCAAAATCAATGTTCAGGATCCGGGGGATTCTATATTTAGATTCCTGAAAGTTAGCGTGATGATGATTCACTGATTTGTAACAATAATGTTCCGGGTGGGAAAGACAACCGGGGTATGAAAATATTTTGAAAGAAAAATCAGATGATTCAAAGAGGATGATAAAACAATAGATCAGTACTGGACAAAATGCCAGCATACTCCTGCAATATCGATCAGATTCATTTCCCGGCCGTAAGGTTGATGCGTTATTTCACCAATGTGAATACCAAATTTCTGTTGTAATTGTTTTTCCAGGACTTCTTTTCTGAATTCATCTACATTATCCACTTTTACGCTGATCATAAAATTCTCAGCAAATTCTTTATTATTAAATTTCTGTAAGATGAACCGACAATCGTCTTTTTGAAAGCCGACATAATCACCCTGGTCCCAATTTATCGAAAAGCCCAATTCCAGGAATAACTGCCTGGAGCTTTCAAAGTCGCTGCCGGATGGAACAAAAGGCTCCAAAGAAAATAATTTCATAAAAGATTTTTTTCCCGCCAGGTCTCACTTCTAAGCCTTGTGTGCGACGTGGACCCGGCGTTATTTTAAAAATGGATTTCGTTATATCTATATCTTCCAATTCCAGGTAACCCATAACCCGATAGGCGGTTATTTTTCTTTTTACGACATCACTGAAATTACGAATTAAATTCTTTTACGCTGACGCTGAGTCCACGGCTCGGCACAAACCCACATTGAGAATCAGACGGGAACGAGGACTGGTCTTAATGGGAAAAATGCATGTAATAAAAAATCCCTAATCCTTTGAAAAACTTCGGATCAGGGATTATATATCCTTTATTGACGACCTTTCGCCAGGCAGAGTCTAATAGCGATAATGTTCCGGTTTGAATGGGCCATTCTTAGAAATACCTAAGTACCCGGCTTGTTCGTCAGTCAGTTCATCCAACTCCACACTGATCTTATTCAAATGTAATCTTGCTACTTTTTCATCGAGGTGTTTGGGTAACACATAAACTTTGTTTTCATAATTCTTGTGATTATTCCAAAGTTCTATCTGTGCCAGCACCTGGTTGGTGAACGAATTACTCATTACAAATGAAGGATGACCGGTAGCGCAACCAAGATTCACTAAACGTCCTTCTGCTAACAAAATAATTTCTTTGCCATCAATATTGTAAAGATCAACCTGCGGTTTGATGGTATCTTTTGTTTTACCATAATTGTCATTCAGCCAGGCAACATCAATTTCAATATCGAAGTGGCCGATATTACATACCACCGCTTTGTCTTTCATATTGCGGAAATGTTTTTCTGTGATCAGATCACGGCAACCGCTTGCTGTAACAATGATGTCTGCTTCTTTCACCGCATCAACCATTTTCTTTACTTCAAATCCATCCATAGCAGCCTGAAGTGCGCAGATCGGATCAATTTCTGTAACGATCACCCGGCAACCGGCGCCACGCAAGGAAGCAGCAGAACCTTTACCCACATCACCATATCCACCCACTACTGCAACTTTTCCTGCCAACATCAGATCGGTAGCACGGCGAATAGCATCTACCAAACTTTCTTTGCATCCGTATTTATTATCAAACTTTGATTTGGTCACAGAGTCGTTCACATTAATAACCGGCAAAGGCAAAGTTCCTTTTGCCATTCTTTCATACAAGCGATGCACTCCGGTAGTGGTTTCTTCAGAAATTCCTTTTACATGCTGTACCAGTTCCGGATATTTATCCAATACCATATTGGTCAGGTCACCACCATCATCCAATATCATATTCAGTGGACGATCGGCGCTGCCGAAGAATAAAGTTTGTTCAATACACCAATCAGCTTCTTCCAATGTTTCACCTTTCCAGGCAAACACTCCGATACCTGCAGCGGCAATTGCAGCGGCGGCATGATCTTGCGTAGAAAAAATATTGCAGGAACTCCATTTCACTTCTGCACCGAGTTCGATCAATGTCTCGATCAATACAGCAGTTTGAATGGTCATGTGCAGACAACCGGCAATTCTTGATCCTTTCAATGGCTTGGAAGCGCCGTATTCTTTGCGCAAAGCCATGAGGCCGGGCATCTCTGCTTCGGCTAAACGAATTTCTTTGCGGCCCCACTCAGCAAGTGAAAGGTCTTTTACTTTATACGGAAGTTTAAAATCGATCTTTGATAATGTTGCAGACATATAACGGTTTTTAGTTGGTACAAAGGTAGCGGCTTAGAATAAAATATAATACATTTGATGAAATTTGGAATAAAATATCAATTATTTCGTTAATAACAGAATAAACATCTATTCGTATATGCCTAAGCCTGTCAAAAAAGAAGAATTATCTGTTCCTTCAAAATTAGATCAAAAAGATATTGCGATCCTTAAGATGCTGCAGGAAAATGCGAGAGCCACTGTAAAAGAGATCGCTGATAAGATACATCTCAGTACTACTCCTGTTTATGAACGTATTAAACGAATGGAGGAAGCAGGAGTTATCAAACAATATGCAACGCTGGTGGATCATTCAAAAGTAAAGAAGGGGCTGATAGTGATCTGTTACGTATCATTAAAGCAGCATAATAAAACAGCCGGCGCTAAATTTATCAAAGCCATTAATGATATGAGCGAGGTGCTGGAATGTTATATCATCTCCGGGGAATTTGATTTTATGCTGAAAGTGATCACGGAGAATATGAATGCATATTATGATTTTCATGTAAACAAATTAAGTGAGCTGGATAATATTGCCAATGTGCAAAGTGTATTTGTGATGGGGGTTGTCAAGCAGACTCATATTATGGTTTGATAAAATGAGACTAAAAATTAAATGTTCATTAATTTTTGCTGATCGCAAGATTTCTAATTTGTAATTTTGAATTCATAATTCCACAATATGATTACTTATGATACGATCACTGCGGCTATCAGGGGATTAAAAGAAAGAGGCTATACAAAAGATTTTAATCTTGAAGAGAATTGCCTCATTTGTCACGAAGACAAATATCACCCCGCTGATTTTGAAATTGATGAGTTCCATCGTTTCGAAGGAGATTCAGATCCAGCGGATGAAGCTGTTGTATATGGCATCCGGTCAAAGACAGGTATCAAAGGCGTATTGGTGAGCGGTTACGGCGCTTCTGCTGTTGGCCTGGGAGCAGAGATGGCAAGAAAATTGAGTATTCGCAGGATATAAAGAAAAATTTATGAGAACTACGGCGCGGATTTTTTTTACTATAGTATTTTTTTCTCCCTTGTTTTCGTTAGCGCAAACTACTACTACAGGAACTCAGAAGATGGTGCTTACCTGTCCGTTTGAGCATGGCTCCGGCCGTGAACCTAAGGAAGCGTTTACCTGGGATCCGCCGGATCAGAAAGTAATAATGATCAGCAAGGTGGATTCCATTGTACGGAGCTGTTCAAAAGCTACAATAGTGAAAGTGGAACCTTCTGAAGACAACAATTATGAGATCGTTATTAATGTAAATAATTTGTATTTCTGGTATCACGGAGTGATCAAGCCTGTTGTTAAGAGAGGGGAAACCGTGACTGCGGGCCAGACATTAGGCATTTATACTTTAGGTACCGAGTTGGAATTTCGCATGTTTAAAGATGAGGATATGCAAGACCCGAGAGATTTGTTAGAATGTAAAGTACCGAAGGCGGATTAGCGAATCGGGAGTCGTTAGTCAGTAGTTTGGAGTCAAACAATTATTTACTCCTGACTTCCATTTCCTGAATCCAGACTCAACTGCATTACATAATCATTCATAAAATATCCGTTGCCGATATCGAGGTTGATCTCTTTCAATACAAAAAATCCTAATTTTTCATAAAAACTTTTTGCCTTATTGTAGCGATTCACCTGCAATTGTAAGGCTTTTGCATTTTTACTTTTGATCTTTTCAACGATATGATTGATGATGAATTTTCCTGTGCCTTTCCCTTGTTGTGTTGGCAATACATAAATTTTATGCAGTTTGAAAAGCTGCGGTTCTGTTTCCTGGTACGAGGCAAAACCAACCGGCTCGTTATCATCGTATGCGATCACGAATTGGCATCCTTCTGCCATTTGTTTTTTTAAAGAAGTTTCACTGTACATCATGTCCAGCATGTAGTCTATCTGTTCCTTAGAAATAATGGCCGCATAAGTTTGCGGCCATACTTTAAAGGTCAATTCACGTATCAGTGAAATATCATCTGTTGTAGCGTTGCGTATGCTATGCATTGGGTGGCGGAGGTGGTGTATGATCTTTAAACATATGTTTTGAAATTCGCTGACCGGAAATGATCATGTTACGGCATAATATCAGCGAAATGATAAATGAAACTATAGCGCCACCAGCCAGCGCCCCGTTTGTTGTATTAGGATCAGCGCCGGGTTGTTGACTCCAGAAAATAAAGAAATCAAAAGTACCGTGGAAGAAAATGGCAGCCAGCAAACCTGTGAGCATTAAGCCAAAGCTCTTCTTAGGTTCGAATTTGGCTTTCCCTACGAAATAGCCCATAATGACAGCAAATGTTGCATGTGCGGGCACACTCAGGAACATCCGTAATATCACTACCTGCATATCCTGGTATTTCAATGCATACATCACATTTTCAACAGTGGCAAAACCCATGCTTACCATCACGGCATAGATGATCCCATCCAGCGGTTCGTCAAATGCTTTTTGCGTATAACTATATAATCGTAATCCAAGGAACTTACTGGTTTCTTCGCTAAATCCTACAATGCAGTATGCAAAAAGTGCAATACCTGAAGTAGTGCCGTCATTTAAATAGCCAAATGAATTTTCAAATCCGATAGCTGGTAAAATGGCCAGGCATCCTAGAAGAAAACTGATGATCAGGTTTTGTGTCGGCTCTTTATCATACAGATCCCTGTAAAAAATAATTAAACAGATGGCGATGCCGGGAGCAGCCCCGAGTGCAACATATTGCATAGTTGGTGGTTTAGTACGGAAAGGTAAAAAAATGATTTTATTTATAAATACCCAATTTCGGGTATAAAAAAACCGCCTCTTCTTAAGAGACGGTTTTTTTAAAGCATTAAAAAAGATATTACCAGTTCATTTTTTTCCTGAGATTGCTGTCAATGACATCGAGGAATTCTTCGGTATATATATAATGTTCACCATGATTTACTTTATTGCCATGAATACATACAGCAAGATCTTTGGTCATCTTTCCGCTTTCTACTGTTTCCACACAAACTGATTCCAGCGCATGGCTGAAATCGATCAACGGTTGGTTAGTATCCAGTTTTCCGCGAAATGCCAAACCTCTTGTCCATGCAAATATGGAAGCGATAGGATTGGTGGACGTGGGCCTTCCTTTCTGATGCTCCCTGAAATGTCTAGTGACGGTTCCATGTGCTGCTTCTGCTTCCATCGTATTACCATCAGGAGTTACCAACGTTGACGTCATCAAACCTAAAGAACCAAATCCCTGGGCTACCGTATCACTTTGCACATCGCCATCATAATTTTTACAAGCCCAGACAAAATTTCCATTCCATTTTAATGCGCTCGCTACCATATCATCGATCAACCGATGTTCATAGGTGATTCCTGCGGCTTCAAATTTTGATTTGAATTCGTTGTCATAGATCTCCTGGAAAATATCTTTGAAACGACCATCATATTTTTTCAGAATCGTATTTTTTGTAGAAAGATACAGCGGCCATTTTTTCATCAATGCCTGGTTAAAGCATGCATGAGCAAAACCTCTGATGCTTTCATCAGTATTATACATGGCAAGCGCTACGCCATCGCCTTTAAAGTTATATACTTCAAACTCCTGAACCTTTCCATCTTCGCCTTCAAACCGGATTGTAAGTTTTCCTTTTCCTTTGGTTACAAAATCAGTAGCACGATACTGATCACCAAATGCATGACGGCCAATACAGATAGGAGCTGTCCAGTTGGGAACAAGTCGTGGTACGTTTTTACAAACGATCGGTTCACGAAAAACAGTTCCGTCAAGTATATTTCGTATAGTCCCATTCGGGCTTTTCCACATCTGTTTCAGGTTAAATTCCTTTACCCTTGCTTCATCGGGAGTGATGGTAGCGCATTTGATGCCGACACCATATTGTTTAATGGCATTGGCAGCGTCAATCGTCACCTGGTCATTGGTGGCGTCGCGGTATTCGATCCCGAGGTCAAAATATTTGATGTTGATATCGAGATAGGGAAGAATGAGTTTGTCTTTGATGAATTTCCAGATGATTCGTGTCAT
>DASZPW010000228.1:0-1930 GCA_035550155.1 Chitinophagaceae bacterium
GTTGTGGTTTCTCTTCCTGGAAGATGTTCAGCGCTTCTTCTCCGTTTTCGGCAGTCAGGAAATTCACTTCCTCATCTTCCAGATCTTCCAGCGTTTGCTCCAGCAGCATGCGGATGTGAGCTTCATCATCAACAATTAAAAGTTTTTGTTCCATACTTTTTAAAATTGATCGGTTTTAGGATGATTTCTTTTTACTGATATATGAAAAACAGAACATTCTCCAATCCTTTTTCAAATCGTAAAGTTTGTACGATCTCCTGCTTTGCAGAAAGCACCGAGTTCAAAATGATAATGTCCGGCTGTGTAGCAATAGCTTTTTCTACCAGTTCTTTTCCGTCTGATTCTACAACATGATATCCTTTTGCCTGCAATACATCTGTCAGCGACCGTACGGCTGCGCTGTCCTCGTCCACCACCATTACTTTTCTTTTCGATTTTCCCTGCTCTAATAATATTCCTACTTCAGCAAACAATTGTGCTGTGTCAATCGGTTTGGTTAAATAACGATCCACTCCGATCCGGAAACCTCTTGCTTTATCCTGTACAATGGATAATACAATAATAGGAATATCCATTGTTTGCGGATCATTTTTCAAAATGGCGGCAACATCAAAACCGTTTATCTCCGGCATCATTACATCAAGGATGATAAGGTCTGGTCGGTTTTTGCGAATAGATTCTAATGCTTCTTTTCCGTTTGAAGCTTCTTCGATCAGGTAACCGGCATCGCTGAGTTCCTGGTGCAATAACGATCGTATCGAGTCATCGTCGTCCACAACGAGTATCGTGGCATTTTTTCCATCTATTTTAAGAGAGGAAAATGCCATTTGTTCTTTCAATTGTTTCACCAGTTCATTCAGGTGCATCGGTTTTATTGAAGCAGATCCTGATGCGGTGACAGGTATTGCGAATGAAAATACGCTTCCTTTGCCAACTTCACTTTCCAGCCAGATATGGCCGCCATGATGTTCAACGATTTCTTTACAAATTGGAAGACCCAACCCGGTTCCTTTGGGCTTGTCAGTCAATGTATCTCCGCCAACCTGTTTGAATTGTTCGAACACGGCAGCATAATCTTCTTTTGCGATACCGATACCGGTGTCGGCTACACTTACAACCAGTTCATTTCCTTTCCTGGAAACACTGCAGGTGATCGAACCTTTTTCTGTGAATTTTACAGAATTTGAAATAAGATTGATGATCACCTGGATCAACTTGTCACGGTCACCTGAAATTTCCGGAATATCAGGATCAATATTTTTTATCAGCTTCAGATTTTTCTGAGCAAACAAACTGGTAGTGGCTGCAATGGCTCTTTCTGCAACTTCTGCCATATTCACACTTTCCATGTTCCACTCCATCTTTCCGGCTTCGATCTTGGCAAGATCCAATACGTCATTGATCAAATGAGTGAGTCGTTCTCCTTCAGAGATGACCACTTTCAAATTTTCAGTGATCTGGTTCACTGTTTTATTGGTCTTCGAATCCTTTTTGTCAATAAGTGGAAATACTTTTTCATCCAGCCGTTTGTTGATGATCTTTGCAAAGCCAAGCACAGAGGTCAGCGGTGTTCTTAATTCATGACTGACGGTAGATAAGAATGCGCTTTTCGCCTGGTTAGCTTTTTCAGCTATTTTACTTGCTTCTTCTGCTTCCATTTTTGCCTGCTGCACTTCTTCAAATAACTGGGCATTTTTCAATGCCACACCTACTGAAGATGCGATAGTGGATAAAAGCCTCAGATCATTTTCATCAAAACGGTTTTCATGTTCCGTACTTTGTACGCTTAGCACACCGATGATCTCATCTCCAACCGGGATAGGAACGCCGAGGTAGGAAGCAGCTGGAATACCGATCCGTTGCATGCCTAATTGAGCTCTTTGTTCCAGCACATCTTTATTTATCAGTAACGGCTCGCCGGATAAAATGA
>DASZPW010000229.1:0-2236 GCA_035550155.1 Chitinophagaceae bacterium
TGAATGGCTTCGTCATAATCATTTACTACCAAAGCCATGTGGACTATTTGTTGAGGCATGAATGATATTTTAATTAGAAATAATGGAAAGTTAAATGAAGAAATCAGCACAGTAAAAGAAACTTGTCATACCGACGAAGAAGGCATCTTGATCATTGCAGATTCTGAGATGCCTCGTTCCTCGGCATGACAACAGTCTGATTATTTGTAAATACAAAAATCTAAGCTGCGTCAAAATAAAAAACCTTCTCTATCAAGAAGGTTTTCAATTTTTAATTTTTACTTTTTAATTTCCTTACGCTATCGTCACATCTTTATCCAAATACACATCCTGAATAGCATTGAGAATGTCAACGCCTTCTTTCATAGGTCGTTGAAAAGCTTTACGCCCGGAAATAAGTCCCATGCCACCGGCACGTTTATTAATAACTGCAGTAGTTACTGCTTCTGCCATATCACTTGCTCCTGATGATGCACCGCCGGAATTAATTAATCCGGCACGGCCCATATAACAATTCGCAACCTGGTAACGGCAAAGATCAATCGGGTGATCAGAGGTGAGTTTGGAATAAATGAGAGGATCATTTTTTCCGTAAGCAGACTCTTTTGTGTTCAGTGCAAGATAGCCGCCATTGTTTTCCGGCAGTTTTTGTTTGATGATATCTGCTTCAATGGTTACACCAAGATGATTGGCTTGTCCTGTCAGGTCAGCTGATACATGAAAATCTTTTTCCTTTGTTTTAAATGCAGGATTGCGAAGATAACACCATAGAATGGTTGCCATTCCCAATTCATGCGCCATTTCAAATGCTTTGCTTACTTCCTGTATTTGTCTTGTGGATTCTTCGCTGCCGAAATAAATAGTAGCGCCAACGGCAGCTGCGCCGAGATTCCAGCTTGCTTTGATAGAAGCAAACATGATCTGGTCGAATTTATTCGGATAGGTGAGGAATTCGTTATGATTGACCTTTACAATGAAAGGAATTTTGTGAGCATATTTTCTGGATAGAAAGCCAAGTCCGCCATACGTTGTTGCGACGGCATTACATCCGCCTTCAATTGCCAACTTGATGATATTTTCCGGATCGAAATAGATCGGATTCTTTGCAAAAGATGCCCCGGCGCTGTGTTCAATGCCCTGGTCAACGGGAAGAATAGAAAGATAACCGGTGCCTGCCAGTCTTCCGTTGTTGTACATCAGTTGCAGGTTGCGCATTACTTGCGGATTACGGTCGCTGATGGTCCAGATGCGATCTACAAAGTCTGGTCCCGGTAAATGCAATTGATCTTTAGTAATAGTCTTGGATTGATGGTTGAGCAAAAATTCGGCTTTGTCGCCAAGCAGTTCATTGATTTTTTTAGACATCTGTATTGATTTTATCAGGCCGCAAAGATAAGAAACCTGACCTTCTTGGTCGATCATGAGGATCAACAAAGGAATTGTAGTCTAAAAATGAAATAGAACTTTAAAAGTCTTAAAAAGAATCAGTGAAACGATAAGTTGAAATTGGAAATAGAAGATGAGGAGAGAATCTTTTTTCATCACCGCGCCTCCTGCCATCCTTCGCAAAGCTAGGGATTGCAGGAGGGTTCCGGACCATTTAATCTTTTCATTGGATTTGGACACTGCGGTGATTGCAGTTAGGTCTTCAAGGAACTGGATGGTTTTCAGGATCTGGATGATTTTCGTACAGGATCTGGATTGGTTTTTCCTGGCTTTGGTCTTTCGTACGGATCTGGATCTTGGTTTTTCAGGATCTGGTTTTTCGGATTCTTCTTAAAAAAGAAAGAAGTTGACTGATACTGGATTTTTTTGCCGTCCGGATTAAAATCAGGAAAATCGGCTTTGGTTTTTCTAAGGATTGGTCTGGTTAGTTATTGGGTGGTTTCTCTTTCAGGACATCGGATTTGGATAAGATTGATAAATTATCAATCAACTTCTGATGCAAAAATAATTGTGAGTTCATTAATATTATAGAGCAAAACTTCTAAACTTTTGTACCACAGTATTTACCGTCTGAATCGTAAAGAGGCTAAGATTCTATTGCGGCTACAACGATAGAGAGATTAGTAGTTTTACGAATGGGAAAAGCAATGGATAGGCAATATCGGTTTGTGTTCAATAAGATAGAACGGGTAGATTTTCTTTAGTGGCTCAATGCCTGTATCACGTCATACTTGGTAACGATATGATAGTTGCCCACATCATCTTTTGCCAACACAGCGCCGTTCTCTTT
>DASZPW010000230.1:0-4695 GCA_035550155.1 Chitinophagaceae bacterium
AATACACAATCCCACTCACAAAGAATCCAACAAACCATGCGTAATTATATAATTGATTTATCCATTCAGGAAATGCATCCGCTGCAATAAGATTCACCTGCAATAAAAACCCCGGCAGATTGGGAAGAATGCCGAGCAACAGTGCAATGATCGCTTTTGCGTTAAAGCCATTTCCATATTTGTATTGCCCTTCATGTTGATACAATTCATTTACACTTAATCTTTGTTTCCGAATAAAATAATAATCTGCTATTAAAATTCCACCGATAGGTCCTAATAAACTGGAGTAAGCAATAAGCCAGGTAAAAATATAGCCATGCGGATCGGCATAAAGCTTCCATGGAAAGATTAAAACGCCAATAATGCCTGTGATATAACCGCCGATCTTGAAATTAATTTTCTTCGGCGAAAGATTGGAAAAATCATTGGCAGGGCTTACAATGTTCGCAGCGATATTGGTTGCTAAAGTTGAAATGATAATTCCAATCATTGCAAAAGTCACCATCAACTTACTATCAAATCTTCCGGCCAGTTTCACCGGGTCCCATTCCGGGTTTCCATAAATGATGGCACTTGCTGACGTGACCACAACACCGATGAATGCAAACAATGTCATGGATGGTGGTAAGCCGATCGCTTGCCCTTCGATCTGCGCTTTCTGACTTTTTGCATAACGGGTAAAATCAGGAATGTTTAATGAAAGTGTTGCCCAGAAACCAACAACAGCTGTTAATGCGGGGAAAAAGAATTTAAAGAAAGAGGCGCTATCAGAAAATTTTGATGGTTGTTCTAATATCGGTCCCAATCCTTTTGCAGCGACGACAGCCCATGCAAACAATGCCAATGCAGCAATCGGAAGAAAGATCGCTTTGAACACCAGTAATTTCCGGATCAGTTCCACACCTTTATAAACGATGAACATATTGAGCAACCAGAACAAAAGAAAACAGATCATCGGAAGTGTTTGCGGAAGGAGTGACGTGTTGTTGATCTCGGCTAGCGAAGGTTTCCATGCTCTTATCAAATGATATAATGATTCACCACCGATCCATGTTTGAATGCCAAACCAACCACAAGCCACGATTGCACGAAGCATTGCCGGAATGTTGGCTCCTTTGGTTCCGAAACTTGCTCTTGCAAAAACAGGAAAGGGAATTCCGTATTTCGCTCCTGCATGTCCATTCAATAACATCGGCACCAAAACAATTGCATTGCCGAGAAAAATTGTAAGGATCGCCTGCCACCAGTTCATTCCTCCGTTGATCATCGAACTTGCCATCGTGTAAGTAGGAATACACAAACTCATACTGATCCAAAGAGCCGCATAGTTCCATGTTCCCCAAGTTCTTTTTTCTGATGAAACAGGAGCGAGGTCTTCGTTGATGAGAGAGGAGTTGGCTATTTTTGCTTGATTATTCACCTGAAAAGAAGTTTAGAGTTTAGAGTTAAGAATTATGAGTATGGTTCAGATAACTCTAAACTCATAATTCTACACTCTTAATTCGTATTCTCGTCTGCAATTTTTATCGCTTCACTAATGATCGCCAATCCTTCATCGATCTGCTCTTTTGTTACAATTAAAGGCGGCGCAACAAAAATATAATTCCATCTCACAAAAGTGTACATGCCCAGTTCCCTGATCTTAGCTGCCACTTTATTCATCACGGTCATTTCACTTGCATTGGCATTGAATGGAGCCATTGGTTCTTTTGTTTTTCTGTTTTTCACCAATTCGATACAACCTAATAATCCAGTGTTGCGGTAATCGCCAATGCTCGGATGTTTTTGAATTAATTTTTCTACCTGCTGGTCCATATATTTTCCCATTGCAGCAGCATTGGCAATTAAATTATCGTCTTCGTAAATTTTCAACACTTCAACAGCTGCAGCACAACTAACCGGGTGAGCAGAGTAGGTGAGACCGATCGGGAGATAAGTGTCATCAAACCGTGAAGCGATTTTATCTGATACCATCAAACAACCCAACGGAAGATAACCACAGGTAAGTCCTTTTGCCATGGCGATCATGTCGGGTATTATATCGTGATGCTGAAATCCAAACCATTTACCAGTTCTTCCAAAACCACTCATTACTTCGTCAATGATGAGCAGTATGCCGTGTAGAGTGCAGATCTCTCTTACTTTCTGTAAATAGCCCTTAGGATATTTCATGCAACCGGAAGATCCTGATTCGCCTTCCAAAACAATGGCAGCGATATTTCCCGGACCTTCAAAAGCAATGATACGTTGCAGTTGCGCAACACTTTCTTTCAATAAATTTTCTTCTCCATATTCCCAGCGATATAAATAAGGAATTTCGAAATGAACAAAGTTGGTAGCCTGTTGCGAATCCACCGGCAATTTCCTCGGGTCACCACTTACAGACATTGCAGCATTGGTGGAACCATGGTAGGATTTATAGCGACTGAGAATTTTATACTTTCCTGTATAAAGCCTCGCCAGTTTTATTGCGTTCTCAATTGTGTCGGCGCCTCCCAAAGTGAAAAAAGCTTTATTAAGATCACCCGGACAGATCTCTGCTAATTTTTTACCCAACTCGCCACGAGCCTTTGTAACACAACTCGGCGTTACATACGCCACTTCCTGCATCTGCTTCATCACAGCGTTCGTCACTCTTTGATCACCATGACCAATGTTCACATTCATCAATCCTGATGAAAAATCAAGATAACGTTTACCATTGTAATCATAGAGATAAACGCCTTCGCCATATTTTACAGCAATGGGATTTGTTCCTTTTTGTTTGCTCCAGGAAAAAATGGTGTAATCCTGGTTGTCACGGATAATATCCTGGGATTCTGAGATCGTTTTTGTTTCTGCCATGATTGATATTTTAAGTATTATAATTAGTTTTTCAGATACATTTCTGATTTTGGTTTTATACTTATTACTCTTTTTACCATCCTTACTTTCGGGACTTCATTGATATGCAATGAAGTTATTTTTACAGTAACGGTTACCGGCTCAGTTGCTAGACCATTTGAAAAACAGAAATACAAAGTTCCTTTCCGATTATCCATTCTTGCATAATCATTTTCCGCTGTTCCCTTCCGCATATATTTGAATTGATCACCTTTCATGAACAGATCGGCATTATCTCCTTCGACGATCCAGTAATTAATGGGCTTGTTGGCCGCCAATTTCTTTAAATACGACTCAGTGCCATATATATGAGCAGCCAGCGGCCCGTAATTTTGAAATTTAGGGGGAGTCGGGCCTTCAGAAACTTTTTTCATCGCATCTTCATAAATTTTCTTTCCTGCATCATTTATATAAATATAGTAGCCCCATGCTATCGTGTTTTCTGGTAAAATAAAATTCATCACGGCTTTATTTCCGCTGGTGCTCGCAGCTGTCTGAACTTTGATGGATCTGTCCTGGAAGTTTTGCAATACGGTATCGGTTCTGTCAATATAATTTTCCTGCTCATCCGTATAGACGGTATCATCCACCATATGCGTATAAACAGTGGTATTAAAATTTTGCGTAGCGGCGCTGGCAGGAATGCGCTGAATACTGAATTTGCAAACTTTAGGAAATACATTGGAGTTGGTAAAACGAAATTTATAGATCCCCGTGTTCACGATATCCAAGATTTTATTCTCTATTTTTTTGGTTTTATATTCCATGTATCTTGATGTAGCAGGCATTTCCATGATCTCAAATTCTTTCAATTCTTTTTTATTGGCTTCTTCAAAATTGAATACGAGTTTATCGCCTGCTGCAAAACCATAATAAAACACCTCTTCTCCAAACGGACCGATCTTTACGGTACTTTCAGCCACTGTTACCGGTGTTTGGCCACAAACCCGGAAAGTGGTGTACATTCCAATCGTTAGCATTACAAGGAAAAACTTTCTATTCATTTTTGAAAGTTTTAGATTTCATTGGGTTGATTTTTCTTTCGGTATTTTTTTATTGTTATCATCGTCAGTTCTACTATCAGTCCCGATAACTATCGGGATTGAGTCACTCACTTTTACGTTCCGAACTCTACTCAGCAATTTTTAGAGATTCGTGCTTGAATCATCAGCAGACGGTCCATAGATCGATGGCACTTTTCCTCCCGCCATGCGAACGTACACCGACAACTGGCCACGATGATGGACCTGGTCAAACAACATCATCATGGCAAAACGATCGGCCGTGAAAGTTGTGCCGGCAAACTGAACTGTTTTGCTGAGATCAGCATCACTGAGGTTTTGTATCCGGTCTATTACAGTGCTTGTCTCTGATTCAAAATCAGCGATGAGCTCATCAAGATTTTCTTTTGAATATTGCTGGAAAGCAGAACGATCCACTGTCTCCCCGAGAATGAACGACCGCAACAAATACATTTCAAACACAAAAGTTGCCATCAGCCGTTTAGCTGTTTGTGAACGTTCATGCGGCGCAAAATCCATTTTGTCTTTCGGAAAGGCACGCATTACTCTAAGCGTTGTAGCAAACTCTTTCCGAAACATGCTGAGGATATCTTCTTTGGTGATCATACTTTATTAATTTATTAAAGCTTATTCAGCTACTTTAAACCCAATCCTTTTTCTCTCATCCCATTTTCTTTCTGCTGCTTTTTCGTCTAATAGATTTTCCATCGCATCATAAATCTGGTTTAATTGTACATCGTGATCTCCGAGTTTTTCCTTTATTTGCTTTAGCTGGCTTCTTACATCATTT
>DASZPW010000231.1:0-1559 GCA_035550155.1 Chitinophagaceae bacterium
GACGGTGCACTTATTGTCGGCTTCATTGATAAAGATAGTTCTATTGGAAAATTTTATGAGCAACGGAAACCGAATAGTATATTTTATAAAAATGCCAATTTCTATAGCGTCAGGAAAATTATTTCGGAACTAAATACAATCCGTTTTAAAGATCTTCAAATCAGCCAGACTCTTTTTCATCCGTTGGATGATATCAAAGAATTTGAGCCGGCAAAAGCAGGATTTGGTGAAGGTTCTTTTGTGCTGGTAAAAGCCATAAAATAACTATATGTATATCGAGATTAACGATAATACCAGGATAGGAGATATAGAAACAGTGTTTTCTAATTTTTATCCTTACTTGCAGATTGGTTTTTATAAAAGATCGCATGAACGATATGAAATGTCCGACGAAAAAGATCTCATTAACCCGGATGTCAGGGTCAGCGATATAAAGCAAACACATATATCAGGGATACTGGAGATACGACCTCTTTTCACCATTGCTGCTGTGGAAAAAGAATTCCTTCAAAGATTCGGCCTGTCTGTTCAGATATTGTGGAAAGAAAAGAATCATTGGGAACAGACAACGGACATGGACGACTTCACGCTGAAGGAACTAAACGAAATGGGCCGCAGTTCTTCTGATGCATTTATTCTTGAAGATTTGGATGAAGGCCCTGAAGAATTGCCTACGCCTTCGGATTTTCACTGAGATCTCTTTTGAAATTTTATTCACAAATCCCAACCGGTATCAGGTACAGCGGTTCCTGTTTTTTGGGAAGTTGTAATATTTCTTTCACGAGACTTTTAATAAATGCTCCCATGCAAACTACTCCAAGTTTAAGGGAAACAGCCTGCAGGTAAATATTTTGTGCTGAGTGGCCCACTTCCATATTGACAAACCTGTTTCCCTTTTTTAAATATTTCGTGGTTGTCCGATGATAATCTACAGCGATGACTATAGTTGCAGGAGCTTTTTTAGGCGCTTCCTGCATCAACGCTGCGGCGCTCAATTGGTTTCGTTTGTCGCCTTTTTTTATCAGTGTCAATGTATGATCAACCGGTTGATACGAATATACTCCGGCATCCAGTGATTTGACATTGCCGCTTACCAGGTAAATTTCTAATGGATACAAAGCGCCGGCAGAGGGAATGGTACGTCTCAACTTAGTATAGGTAATGCCCTGCGCTGCCCATAACAATTGTCCAATCTGAGTTAATTCCAATGGCTCATCTTTAAAATCTCTCACCGATCTTCTTTTCAGCATCGCTTCTTCGACCGATGTTTCACTTTTATAAACCGGTTCAGGCAGTGTGATCACATGTTGCTGCGCCTCAGTTTTTTCTATTACAGAACTATCTCTCATATAAGTTATTTTTATCGCTGCTCCAGCAATTCTTCTTTATATCGCCGCAACTGATGATCCAGGTCAGCAATTATTTTTGAAAGAGCTAATTCGTATGTTTCGGCTTTGTCACTGGCAAAAAGAACTTTCCGGGGCACTTCCATTCTGGCTTCCATAAAATAACGCTGTTGGATATCATTTTTCTGTTTATGATATAAAACCTTACAGCTT
>DASZPW010000232.1:0-13242 GCA_035550155.1 Chitinophagaceae bacterium
ATTCCAAACCTGTCTTTGACAACATCAACAATTTTATTGCCTGATTTTACAACTGAAACAACACGGTACAAATAGGGATCATCCAATGACCAGAGCCTCGGATTGGTTACTGTGATCTTTTGTTTGATCGTTCCTCTTTCATTTATTGCTAATGCAAGTGGCTGTTCTTTTGTTTGACCTAAAATATTTCCATCTCGATCGGTGATATAGGAATACACGGTACAATTGATCCCCGAAAGATTTTTATTTTCTACAGTTGTTTCAACATTCACCGTAGTATTTTTTCCTGATACATCCGAATACACAAAGAGCCCACCATTAGGTATATGTAAATTATCGTATTCATTCAGCCATACATGACGGTAAATGCCGGCGCCTTCATAAAACCAACCTTCATATTGCGTAGCATCAACTCTTACTACCAAGACATTATCATGATTGTAGTTTATAAAATCAGTAACATCATAAGAAGCGCCGATATACCCACTCATATTATTGCCGACATAAAAACCATTGAGCCAGATGTTGGCATTACGAAAAACTCCATCGAACTGAATTTGAAAACGGGAACCGGAATCAGCTTTTGATATAGTGAAATGCTTTCGATACCAACCAATGCTTGTCTCGGGAAACAAACCACCGACTGGTTTATATCCATGCGATTCCACTTCAAAATTGTGAACATGTACAAATGGTAATTCAACGACCCAATCGTGAGGTACATTTAGAGTTCTCCAGGTACTGTCCTTGAATCGTGGATCAATAGCTGTTCCAGATGCAGCACCTGATTTGGCAAAAATGGTTGCCACATTGTAATTAAAATCTTTGGATGGATCAGCTGCATTGCCGAAATGAAATTTCCAATCTTCATCAAAATTTATTTTTTTTCGGGGAGTTTGAAGTTGGGCATTTACCTGTACCCCAAAAGCAAAAATAGATATAAGAAAAAATACAAAGAGCCAAAAACGTTTCATAAACACAAAATTGAATGATGTGATGAATTCTCTTTTATGAAAAGATAAAATCAATTAAAAGCATTTAATGCAACAGTTGGTTTTCCACTATTATCAAATGCTCCTAATGTATATCCCTGCCAGTTGTTATAGCATTCAGGTTCCCAATAAAACACTCCCAATCCTCTTCCGCCGGATACGGATTTGGTTTTGGCAATCAGATCGGTTAGAAAAGAATTACAAACCGATGCCTGGTCCCAACTCATTCCTACTTCGCAGATCATTACATCTTTGTTATACCGCGACACCATATCATTCATATTCGAAAGACATTGAGCATTCAATGTGGACCAATTGGCTGTAGTTGGATATAACGACATTCCGATGATATCCCATTTTGCTCCATTTGCCGTGAGCCCATCAAAAACCCAACGGAATAAACTATTATCATATCCATTGGAAATATGAACGATCACTTTTATAGAAGTGTCAACTGATTTTACTGCATTGTAACCGGAATTTACCAGCGCAGCAAAGTTGCTCATATTTACAGACGCTTTTCCATCAGGCCAAAGCATTCCATCATTGGTTTCATTTCCTACCTGCACCCATGTTGGTGTAACCCCGTTTGATTTTAATGCATTCAATACATCGGTGGTATGATTGTAAACTGATGTTTGTAGTGTCGCAAAATCCTGGCTCGCCCATGCTGCCGGTTTAGATTGATGGCCGGGATCAGCCCATGTATCGCTGTAATGAAAATCGATCATAACCTTGAGTCCCATGTTCTTTGCACGAACAGCTTTTGCAACGACATCTGTTGTATTGCACCAACCATTGGAAGGATTGACCCAAACCCGCAAACGGATCGCATTCATACCAAGATTTTTTAAGATCAACATGCAATCCTGTTCGGCGCCGGAACTATTATAAAATTTTATTCCATTAGATTCCATTTGAGTGAGCCAGCTTATATCAGCGCCTTTTGCAAAAACTTGATTATTTGGGGGCGGGGTAGGCGCAGGAGGTGAGGAATTATTTTTTTTACATGTTACAAATGCAAAAACTCCGAAAAATAAAAGTAAAATAGTTCTCACCTGTTTCATGAAAAAAATTAACGTAATAATTTCATTTCACAAGATAAGCATTGCATAAAAAAAGGTTGCCTTCTGCGGGCAACCTTTTTCTATCTTTAATTTGATCTCATTATCATTGGACCTTATACGTCATACTTACAAAGTTTACCGTTATTGTATAAGTACCGCTTGAAGAAGGTGCGGGAGTATTAGATCCCGGAACAGCGCCATCTATCAGCAATGGGCTGCCTCCGGTAGCTGTTCCATCAGTTGCACCACCAAACTTATGCGTCCAATCACCATTAACGGGCAGGAATAAATAGCTTCCGCCACTGGTTAAAGGAAGTGTGATTTGAAAAATTCCTGTCGTTGTTTGAGTAAATTGTTGTGATGGTAAAGGAACAGGATTGCTCCATCCTCCTGGTGTTGCATCGCCAACAATGAATAAATTAGAAGGCACAGGAGTAACAGTATAGGTATTAGTGGCAAAGTTCACTATAATACTGTATAGTCCTGATGTTGCCGGCGCAGGAGTATTAGAACCCGGCACATCTCCATCGGCAAGCAATGTGCCGCCTCCCGATTGTGTACCATCAGTTGCGCCGCCAAATTTGTGGGTCCAGTCACCATTTACGGGCAGGAATAAATAGGAATTTCCGGCGGTAAGATTAACCACAATCCCGTACGTGAAATTATCGATCTGCGTGAACTGTTGTGACGGAGTAGGAACCGGATTACTCCATCCGCCAGGTGTGGCATCACCAACGATATATAGATTGGTTGGTAAAGGTCTAACAGTATAAGAATTGGTAGCAAAGTTTACAACAATGCTATATAATCCGGATGTTCCGGGAGAAGGTGTGTTGGAGCCCGGTACATCTCCGTCGGCAAGTAAAACTCCGGCAGAAGCGGTGCCATCTGTAGCGCCGCCATATTTATGATTCCAGTCGCCATTTAGCGGCAGGAATAAATAAGACTTCCCTGCTGTAAGATTAACAGCAATGGCAAATGTGAAATCATTCAACTTGGTGAATTGTTGAGATGGAGTAGGAACCGGATTGCTCCATCCTCCAGGGGTCGCATCACCAACGATATAAAGGTTTGCCGGCAATGTTTGTTGAGTTACCGTATAGGTGTTTGTCTGAAAGTTTACAACGATCTTATAAACACCTGTTGAGGCAGGTGCTGGTGTATTAGAACCCGGAACAGCACCATCTTTTAGCAGAGTGCCACCGCCCGAAGCAGTTCCATCTGTAGTTCCACCATATTTATGAGTCCAATCGCCATTTAAAGGTAAGAACACATAACTTTTTCCTGCAGTAAGGCCAATTGTAATACTAAATGAATAGGCATCTACTTTCGTGAATTGTTGGGATGGTGTGGGAACAGGATTATTCCAACCACCGGGCGTTGCATCGCCTACTATATAAAGATTAGCTGGTACCGGTGAAAATGTTCCAATAGTTATTGTAACAACATTTGAATAAGCAATAGCACCACTGGCTGTTGTTGCTTTCACCCGGTATTCCACCACACCTGAACTTCCAATGGGTACTCCTGAAGTAAGTGCGGTAGTATTTATATCATCTTCTGTCAACGAAAGGCTGAATACTGAAACGCCTGCAGGAAGTTCATGGGGAGCTACGAAATTTTTTCCTGCTGAATCATACTGAATGCTATAGGTGATAGCCCCGGTGTAACCGGGAAATGCAGCAGACCAGGAAAAAGTATTGGCGTGATTGGCCGATGTAGCTGCCGTTCCTGTTATGCTGGTTTTTTCAGTGGCCAGTTTTGCAGGATCGCTGTAGGGAGTCACTGAAACCTGTATAACATTGGAAAGATACTTCTCATTATTATTTACATAAGAGGAGGTCACTCTTACATCGAGCTTAACCGGAACTCCTACAGAATATCCATAGTTTAGTAAAAGAGCATTCAGGTCTCTTCCGGTATAAGCAGTAGTCAGATCTTTCGTAATTGTCTTTGTTACTTCATGCGCAAAATTCTTCCCTGTAGAGTCAATTTCTATTATATACTTCATATGACTCGAATCCGTAGCATAATTGGGAAAGGTCCAGTTCAAAGTCAGAACTGCAGCACTGGAATCAGCTACTGTTGGAGTAAGAGAGGTCGCAGAAGCGGACAGTGTAACAGCATTACCCTTATTGTAATACGGCAGGTCTTGCACTTTGTCGCAGGCTGCTATGATAAAAGCAAGGCTGGATATGATCAGAAGGCAATTATATATTTTTCTCATAAAATAATATTAGTAGTGAATTATTGTTTGGTTAAGGTCACTTTTCCCCTCTGGAAGTCCACAACGATCTTATAATTTCCGCTGGCTAATGGGGCTCTGCAATTCGCACCATTAGGGAAAAGATCAAAATTCAATGTGGAAGGATCACCTGAAGCCTGCTCAGTGGATATACTCCATTGCTTATCGGAATCCCATAACCCATTTACCGATATAAATTTATATTCACCATCGCCGATTATTGGGATCGTCAATTGATATACTGTCGTACTTACCTGTGTGAATTTTTGCACCACAGGATCAGAAACAGGATTATTCCATCCTCCTGAAACAGCACTTCCTACAATATATAATGTACCGCTTGCCGGCGGATTGACTTTAGGCGGTATTGCATATGGAGTGACCCCGGTAAATTTCAAAACATTTGATGCAAGTGGTATTGAGCCTCCTATACTTGACGTGACTCTTATTTCAATATTATGAGGAACACCAACTTTCAATGATAACTGGTTCAGTAAATAATCGTTCAGCTGGCTTTGTGTTATGGCAAGACTCAGGTCTCCATTCAGCGAAATGGATTTCCTGTTTGGGTTTGTGAATTTTGCGCCAGTGGTATCGATCTCTAAAATATAACTTACATCATGAGAACTGACACCGGTAGTGAATATATAATCCGGGTTTGTCCAGTTCAGTTTAATAGCCTGCTGATCAGCAGTACCGTAAGAAAGTGGGATCGTACCGGTTACAGAGGCGCTTAAAACGGGCGGCGTACCGCTTACATAATAATCTTTATTTTCTGCCTTTTTACAAGACACAATACTGAGCAGAAAAGCTAAAGAATACAGTAAGTGAAATATTTTTTTCATAAAAAGTTATTTTAAATTTTTAGTAGCCTGTGTTTTGAATCAGATTAGTATTGGTATTAATTTCCCTGGAAGGAAGTGGATACAGTTTGCGGAAAGCCTGCACGGCAGTACCGGATGCTACACCACCTTTCCATGGCCATAAATAGGTTCCTTCAACAAATCTGTTATACCGAATCAGGTCTGTTCTGCGAAATCCTTCCCAATATAATTCTCTGGCTCTTTCATCAAGAACAAAATCCAAATTCAAATCTCCCAATGAAATATTACCCGAATTATCTCCGTATGCTCTTTTACGAAGTTTATTAATATAACCTAATGCAATATTGAGGTCACCGCCGGTTCCACCCCTTAGCACAGCTTCAGCATATATCAGGTACATTTCAGGTAAGCGGAATAAAGGCATATCTATATCAGAAAAATCCTGGCTGGAACCCTGTGAGCCGTCTCTTTTTATGTTTTTATATTTTGTTACACCAAGTCCATCTGTAAAAGCGGTCTGATCATTAATATCGAGGCTTTGTCCTGATGTGTAAAATTGTGCCCTGGAATCAGTGATCGTAGTGAAACTCGGATAGCCCGGGAATAAAGCCGGAAGATTTTTGGTGGCTCGTATACCGCTCCAGCCACCTCCAATACCAAATGACGAAGCAGGCATACTACCGCCCACACAAGCATGTGTCAGAAATGTGGTACCACCATATCCCTGAGTATGTATCCCGTCATAATTGATTGAAAAAATAAATTCACCTGTATTGCTGGTATTAAGATTATTGTCAGCCCTCATCAGCCAGGAATAATTATTGACCAGATCATAGCCGGCATCAATTACTTTCTTTGCATAAGTGATAGCGTCTGTGAATCTGCCATCACCGGGTTGATGCGTAACCGGATCTTCCGTGTATACCTGAGCATTGAGATAAAGACGTGCAAGCAATGCCCAAACAGCAGCCTGGTCAGCTCGACCATATTCATTAGTATGAGGTGCGGGCATATCAGGTTCTATTGCTGTTAATTCGTCCGTAACATATTTGAAAAGGGCTTTACGGGTAATGCGTGGAGGAGGTGCCCCGCCAATCGTTGTTGAATCTGTAGCAAAAGGAGGATTGCCAAACAAATCCATTAAAACCCAATATTGATAGGCTCTTAAAAATCTTGCTTCCCTGGCAAATTCACG
Organism: Chitinophagaceae bacterium; assembly: GCA_035550155.1. Lineage (GTDB taxonomy): Bacteria > Bacteroidota > Bacteroidia > Chitinophagales > Chitinophagaceae > UTBCD1. Next base: position 6,324 of record DASZPW010000232.1, read on the forward strand.
GATCTCATCTGCATCGGCGCCGGTGAAACCTCTTGAACTCAGTTCTTTTTCAGATGCCTGCCGTACAAATTCGTTGCAAAGAGTGATCTGGTACATGCAACGATAATACAACCCGGTGATAAAACTGTTATTGGGGCTCCAGTTCATATTGTGGAAATCCTGGATGCCGACATCACCCCAGGAAATTACGGCTTCATCTGTACACAATTCTTCTGCTTCCCAGAAGATTCGGTAGAAATCAGAAAAACCTTCGTCAATACCCTGTATATCCCCGTTGCCGGCAGGGCCCTGGTTACCTGTTGTTGCAAAAGCACCATACACTTTTGCCAATACTGATTTATATCCATCGACATTGCTATAAACTACTTCTGAGTTTATACCGTTCGTCGGTTTTAAGTTCGGATATTTTACACAAGATTGAAATGCGATGATCACAAACACAGCGAGATAACTGCCCGTTTGTAAAAGATTTTTTTTCATATGCTGTATTTTAAACAAAGCGTTTATTTTAAAAATCAAGATTCACGTTAAGAGAATAGACCTTTGGCCTGGGGTAAAAATTGTTATCAATACCGCCATACACTTCAGGATCGACACCTTTGTATTTGGTAATCGTAAATACGTTCTGAACTGTTGCCCCTATTCTCAGCCGTGTGTCTTTGCTGATAACATCGCCGGCATCAAACCCGATATTGAAAAAATCCATCCTGAAAAAAGAGGCATTTTCTACATAGTAATCGGACAAAAGATACTGATCACCATTCCCGGTGAAATCTGTTTCCAGCACATTTCTTGATCCATTGGCAAGGAACCCGAGCGGGTCTAAGATATTACGTTTTACCCCGGTATTTGAAAACCTGTTGTTATACATGTAATTTCCAATATTTGCCCTGGCAGAAAATCCGGCACTCCATTTTTTCCAGGTAACATTTGAATACGCACCCAGGAAAATTTTCGGATCCGGTGATTTGTATCTATACAGATCATTATTGTTGATGATGCCATCCCTGTTTCTGTCTTCAAATAATCCTTCAATAGGTTTTCCATTGTTGTCATAGATCTGCTGATAAACATAAAAAGCGTTCTTAGGATAACCAACCGAATAGATCTGGATGGTACTTCCTACGCCTCCTGCAATGCCACCAACAAGGTTACCCGGGAAAGTCGGATCATTCACAAAAGTGAGTTTGGTGATCTTGTTCCTGTTATACGTAATGTTGAAATTGAAATCCCAAACCAGGTTCCTGTTCTTTATCGGTTCGGTGTTTATGGTGAATTCAACACCACGATTTTCCATGCTGCCAATGTTCGCAATGATCTTATTACCGAAATTAGTTCCGGATGGCTGGTCAACTACGCTGAGCAGGTCTGAGGTTTTCTTTAAATAAAAATCAACAGAACCATTGATTCGGTTATTCCAAAATCCGTAATCAAGTCCCAGGTTATATGTTTTGGTTTGTTCCCATTTCAGGTGATCGTTATATGCATCCGGCCGGTACATGGTATAATATGAATTTCCAAATTGGTACTGGGCCTGTGCGTTCGAAGCTGTATAGCTTGCCAGGTAAGAATAAAAACCAATTCCATCGGATTGCCCGGTGATACCATAACCTATTCTTAATTTCAAATCACTGATCAGTTTTGAATTTTTCAGGAAATCTTCGTCTTTGATCCTCCAGGCAAAAGCACCTGACGGAAACCAACCGGCCCAATTTTGGCCTGATGAAAACAAAGTGGATCCGGGAGTGCCGGAAAAGACAGAGGACCCATCCCGGCGAACGGTACCAGTAAGTATGTATTTTTCCTTGAATGTATATACAAGACGGCTAAATGCGGAGATCAATACTCTTTCAGGCCGGTCCCAGGGATTTGTCGGAAATCCTGTCGGCATAAAATATCCATCTGCAGAATAATCATTGTAAGGCGTCCAACGCTGGCCACCATTTGATACCGTATCTAATGTATGACTTACAGAATTTTCATATAGCGGTCCGCTTGCGTCTTTGTCTGCATAAATATTAGTGGTGGAATTTTTCGAGTATGAATAACCCACTGTTGCATCAATATGGCTGCTGATCGATCTTAAATCTTTCACATAATTCAAATAAACATCCAGCAGGGTGTTCGTTCTTTTTTGCAGGTACCTGTTATCCACGCCGCCATGTTTTGCATCCGGTGAACGTTTATAAGAAGATGCGGCGCTATCTGGTATGTAAATAGTTCCCTCGCCTTTTGATACATCATAGCCCAGGTTCACATTCACATGCAGGTCGGGGAGAAAATGTACTTTATAATCGAATTGTATATTTCCAATACTTCTTTTTACATCACTGTTGTCCATCTTTTGTTCTAAAAGACCAACAGGATTTATCGGAGCTAATTTCTTTAAACCCGTAGTTGAGTTCGGATCCAGCCACTCAAAATAACCACCAAATCTTTTGCTTCCGGAATATACAGGTTGAGTAGGGTCGAACCGCACCGCATTTCCAATGGCGCCTTCATCAGCAAATCTTGAATTATTGATGGCTCCTTTCAGATTGATGTCAACCTTCAGGTGATTATCAAAAAATTTGGGGCTTAAAGAAATAGAAGCAGATTTTCTTTGCAGGTTGCCCGTTTTCAGAATACCATCCTGGTTTAAATAACCTAATGATATTCTATAAGGAAGATTTTTATAGGAACCTGATACGCTTAAATTATTATCGCTGCTGAATGCATTATCATAAATTGCTTTTTGCCAGTCAGTATAAGCATTACCCATTGTAGCGATTTGCGCCGGTGTGCCATGAGAAATCACATAGATTCTGAATTCTGCCGGGGATAGTACATCAGCTTCTTTCGGCAAAACAGACTGGGAATTTTGTGAACTGAATGTAAATCTCGGTTTCCCGTTCTTTCCTTTTTTTGTAGTTATTAAAATAACACCATTCGAAGCTTTAGATCCGTAGATCGCAGTTGCTGATGCATCTTTCAGAATATTGAACGATTCAATGTCATTCGGATTGATAAGCGCTAAAGCATTTGCTGCTCCGGCAATACCGCTGTTATCAACCGGTACACCATCAATTACGATCAGCGGATCATTACTTGCATTTAATGACGCACCACCGCGGATACGAATCGTACTTCCGGAACCGGGAGCGCCTCCATTCGATGTGATCTGCACACCCGCCACTTTACCAGCAATCAATTGTTCCGGCGTAGTAACGGCGCCTTTATTAAAGTCTCTGGCTGTGATTGAGGTGACCGAACCTGTGAGATCTTTTTTCTTACTGGTTCCATAACCAATAACTACAACCTCGCTCAGTGATGCGTTGGTAATGACCAATGAAATATCGATTTGTGATCTTCCTGATATCGGTACTTCCTGTGTTATATAACCAACAGAAGAAAAAACCAGGGCAGTTACTGATGAACTTACTGAAATCTGGTAAGTTCCGTCCGTATTGGTCTGTGTTCCTGTTTTTGCGCCTTTTGCCAAAACAGTTACTCCTCCAAGCGGTGTTCCGTCTTTGCTATCTGTAACTTTTCCTGTAATGACTTTGCCTTGTGAGAAAGCTACCTGGGAGATCAGGAGCAATGAAGGCAATACAAATCGTTTTAGAAAATTTTTGAGATGCATAAGCAATCATTAAGGTGTTTAGTAATTCAATTCAAGTTTTAGTAATGTGTCTTAAGCACACAATATAGATTTTTTTTATTCACGAAGAATTTTTATGCTCAAAAAAATTTGTGTAATCGTTTACATAAATCTGCCTGAACTTTTGTCCTTACGTTGCTGAACTTGTCTTTACGTCTTATTATTCCGGGCTGAAGATTCTCTGAAAATAAAAAGAGGCTCCAATACGATTTTTTGCTGCTTGTATGGTTCCATTTCTTTTGATTCGATCCGATCCACTAAAAGATCCAGCGCAGATCTTCCCAACTGGATCGTTTGCTGATCGATCGTAGATAAAGTTGGTGTAATATGTTTACCAAACAATTCATTGGCGAACCCAACCACTCCAAATTCTTCCGGAATTCTGACCTTTCGTTCTTTCAATTCGCTGATAACACCAAGGGCAGTGAAATCTTCGGTAGCAAAAACAGCATCCGGAGGTTTATTAAGTGATAAAAATTTTCGGACGCCATCTCTTCCGGATTCAATGGATATATTTCCATTGAAAATAAGAGAAGGATCCACCTTGATCTTGTGTGCCTGCAATGCTCCCATATATCCCCTGAGGCGGTCATAAAAATTTTTCAAATGCTGGGGGCCGGATATATGAGCAATACGTTTGTATCCCTGCATGATCAGGTGTTCTGTTGCCAGGAATGCTCCTTTATAATCATCGATGACTACAGAGTCAATTCCCAGGTCATCATTGGTTCGGTCAAAAAATAGTATCGGAATGCCACGTTCTTTTATTTCATTGAAATGAGAATAATCGGTGGTGTCTTTAGCGATCGAAACCAAAATGCCATCCACTCTTGCCGACAAAAACGTTTCCAATCCTTTTTCTTCATAATCACGGCTCTCGTTTGATTGGTACAGCAAAACATTATATCCTTTTTGATTGGCCATAGTTTCAATACCATGAACCACCGATCCGAAAAAATTGATCTCGGCGCTGGGAATGATCACTCCGACCAAATGTGATTTGCCCGAGCGGAGCGAAGATGCGAGGCGATTTCTTTTATAGTTCAACCTGGATGCTGCCTGTTGAACGGATCGTTTGGTTTTATCGCTAATACCCGGGTGATTGCTTAATGCCCGGGACACGGTGGCTGCTGTAGTATTCAATTCACGGGCAATGTCCGCAATGGTTACTTTGTAATTCAATTGTGCAATCGTTTACACAAGTATAAGATTTTTTTATTGCTCTAAAAATTTTAATGTGCGTTTCGTTGCGACCTGATAAGTAGTATTTGAAATTTTAAAAATAGGATACCAAATTTCAGAAGTAAACAGGCAGGTCAGAAAAGCTCAGGCTATATTATCAATGACCGGAAGCCTGGATCGTTTCGTAAGTTTCTTTTTCCTGTACACAGGTTTTAAAGAATATAATTTTCCCGGCCGGTGGGGAACATCTGCTTCCATCTCATCAAGATCCTGAAGCCATCCTTTCAATGCAATTTTCTTCCGGAAATTTCTGCGATCCAGGTCTACTCCCGAAATAGCTTCATACAATTCCTGTAATTCCCGCAGCGAAAATTTTTCAGGTAAAAGATTAAAGGCTATTGGAAATTCCATCACTTGTTCCCGTAAACGTAGCAGGCATGTATCTAAAATGATCTTATGGTCAAAAGCCAATTTCCTGATTTCTTTTACCGGGTGCCAGTGTAATTCATTTTGATCAAGATTGAGTTTATGATGTTTGATATCAATTAAAGAATAATATGCAGTGGTGATCACTCTTCCTGAAACGTGGCGGTCGATACTTCCGAATGTATGCACCTGTTCCAGGTATACATCATCCATGCCGGTTCTTTGTTTCAATACTCTGTATGGAGCGCTGTCAAGATCTTCATCCGGTCGCACCAGGTCTCCTAATAAAGAATACAAACCGGAAAATTCTTCCAGGTCTGATTTGATCAGCAATACCTGGAGTGCTTTATCCTTATAACAGAAAATAACACAATCCACCGAAATAGCTATATTGAAATATTCAAGGTGGCTGATCTTTTCGATCTCCGCTGTCTTCAACCTTAAGTTTTTTTCCTGGCTCATTGTTGGGTGGAACAAATTTAATGTGGTAAAATGATTTTCACAGGAGCTATTTTTCCATTGACCTGGACCGTTAGTAAATAAGTTCCGCTGGTAAGTTTATTGATCGTTTGATCAAAAGAAAGTGTATGCTTTCCTTTTACCAAAAAGCCGGAAAAAATGCTTTCGATCTTTTGGCCCTGTATATTAAATAGGTCCACCTGCACTTTTCCGCTTTCCGGTGTTTGCAGATCGATCATTGAATTCCGGGTAACCGGGTTTGGATAAACAGTTGCTGTCAACTTATCTGATGGAGGAATAACATTTCCTACAGCTGTGACTACCGTATTTCCTAAATTCCTGTTTAGATAAACATGATATTCTCCGGGTTGCAGGTTGATGGATTGTGCTGATCCGGTAGCGGTGATCGTTGCGGTACTCAGGTAATCATACCAGGTGCCCGCATTCTGAAAAGTGATGGTTGATGTTTGTGGTAGCACATCAAAATTTCCTACTACCAATAGATTTGAAGTATCAGTGGTCAGTTTGATATATTTGACAGCACCACTGAGATCCCAGGAAATCCGGTTGCTGGTGAAATCATCTTTATATAATGGATTAAACCGGAGTTGGATCAGCGCTGCAAAAATATCATGCAAACTTTTTCGCTGTGTATTTTGTAAATAATCCCAATGGATCGGTTTGGGGTCTGTTCTGCAATTATTATTCACGGTTCCATCCTGGCAATAATTAATAGGGAGATCATATCCCATTTCACCAAATTCCCAAAACATTTTCGGTCCGGGGATAGTAAATAAAAATGCGCCACTCATTTCTATCCTCTTTAATGCAGTGTTCAGATCTTTTATATTGTAACTGCCGGAACTGTTTCCATACTGCAGGTTCTTATACATCATTCGTTCTTCATCATGGCTTTCCATATAAGTAACTAAATATGGATTCGTCCATCCACGATTGGTAAATATGCCGCCTTGAAAATTCCAATCCGTACTAAAACCCATTGCTGCCTGCTGATAATTGTAAGCCATGTTTCCCCAAAGCATCATTCCGTAGTTTGACAATTCTGTTTCTTCAGTATTCGCTGCAAAGTGTTCCAGTATCGCATAGCATCCCGGTGATTTCAGTTGCAGCGTATCATAATATCTTTTCCAGATGGCAATGCGGCTGGCATCGTAAGCACCCCATGCATTCACATCACAATTGTTGCCGGTA
>DASZPW010000233.1:0-2741 GCA_035550155.1 Chitinophagaceae bacterium
CCGACTGGGCGCGGAAAAAGGGATTATTTGCCGAGCTGCACCCCTCCCGCGAAAGCATGGATGAATCTATCAGCCGGCTGGCCAATACACTGCTGCATTCCAGTCCGAGAGCTATGGCCGAGATGAAAAAAATATTCTGGAGTGGTACAGATCACTGGGATAGCTTGCTGGCAGAACGGGCAGCTATCAGCGGCAAGTTGGTCCTCAGCGATTTTACCCGCAGGGCCATTGAAAATTTTAAAAAGAAATAGTAGAGGATTGGTATTTTACAAATTCAACACAAGGGATCACTGGTGTATACATTTTCCCTAATGCTTTCTGTTTATAGATCAGCAACGCTGAGGTTATCTGTCTGTATATCGTTCAAAGATTAATGCAAATCCCTGCGGTGGATCAAGATGGTTTACGGACTAACAAGCACCCTCCAAGACCCGTAATTCTATACCACCCGAGGCTGCTTAAGCAATAGCGGGCTAAGCGTTATTTTTGCGCTTCGCATGGTGCGTTTCAAATCGAAATATGATGTGTGCCTGTTAATTCCTTGTTACAATAACCAGGCCGGGCTGGAAAAGTCTTTACAGTCCGTAAAATATAAGCCGGGAAACCTGCTGGTGGTTATTGTAGATGACGGGAGTGATATTCCGGTAACCATTGATCCTCTTTTTCGTGGAGGGCAAGAATGGCCAGTGCAGTTAATCCGCCTTCCGGAAAACCGAGGCATAACCGTGGCGTTGAATGCCGGGCTTGCCTGGATTTTTGAACATTTGTCCTGTAATTATATTGCCAGACTTGATTGCGGTGACTACTGTCACCCGGACAGGTTTTATGAACAGGTAGCCTACCTGCAACAGCGCCCGGACGTTGACCTGGTAGGCAGCTGGTGCTATTTTGAAAATCCCGCAACGGGGGAGCGGTACCGGTATACAACACCCGTGTGCCACACAGCAATTAAAAGGGCCATGCATTTTCGAAATGTATTTATCCACCCTACAGTATTGCTGCGGGCTGGTTTGTTTCAAAAAGTTGGCTATTATCCCACAGATTATCCCTGTGCGGAAGACTACGCATTATTTTGGAAAATCATAAAACATACTGAAACACATATCATAGGAAAATTTTTGTTAATATGTGAGTATAACGAGCAGGGCATATCGCTGAAAAATAGGGGTAAACAATTAGAGAGTCGAATGCGAATTGTTAATACCTTTGGCGCAAACCTGATTTTTAAGTACATTAATGCATTAAAAATGAAAATTCTTATGAAAATTCCCTATTCTGCAATCTTGTTTATCAAGAAAAAGTTAAGCTAAGTTCGTGCAACGTATTGTTTTTTGTGCTTGTCTGTAAGCTGACTTCTTGCCATTGGCTATTATACTAAATAGCTTAAACCTGCGTTAAGGATTATTAGTAGCAAATTGAAAGTATTCAATTCTGTGCTTTTGCGGGCATCAGAAAACATATGAATTGAAATGATAATATAAAATTCTATGAAGATCATACATGTAGTTGAACCCTTTGCTTCTGGTATTGCTGTTTTTGTGCGATCCCTTACCGAAACCATGCCGAATGATTTTCATCTGGTGATTCATGGTGAACGTAAAGAAGTGAGCACTGCTAGTGATGTTAAGAAATTGTTTCCTAAAAATAACGTTCGTTTTATCAAATGGCGGTCGGCAAACCGTTCCCTGAATCCCGTAAAGGATATTAAAGCCTTTCAGGAATTGTTTGCATTACTGAAACGTTTGAAAAGAAAGAATCTTGTGGATGTGGTACACCTGCATTCATCCAAGAGTGGCTTTTTGGGAAGGCTTGCCTGCCGGTTTGCAGGAATCAACAATGTTATCTACACGCCTAACGGTGCATCTTTTCTGGCAGGAAAAAATCATATTAGCCGGAAGTTTTATCAGCAGCTGGAAAGGCTTGGTCACTCACTGGGCGGACGCGTGGTGTGCTGTTCTGAATCTGAATTAATGGCATTTCAAAAAATCGGAATTAATGCAACCTATGTAAATAATGGAATTTTATTGGGCGCAGATAATGAATTTGCTTCAATAAAACAGCAGGACGGAAAATTCCGTATTGTTACCAGCGGGCGGATCGTATCGCAAAAAAACCCAACCCTCTTTAATCAAATTGCTTTTTATTTTTCAGAGTTTAAACAATTTGAATTTACCTGGATTGGCGATGGGGAGGATAAGCATTTGCTGACTGCCGAAAATATTACCGTGACCGGCTGGCAGGATGAGGCTGTTGTAAAAAAATTATTACGTGAATGTGATGTGTATGTTTCCACCTCCCAGTACGAAGGACTTTCTTTCAGTGTGCTGGAAGCATTATCTTATTACAAGCCGGTGTTGCTGAGTGACTGCATTGGTAACCGGGATGTGGTAAAGCAAGGCATCAATGGGGATCTGTTTGCCAGCAAAGACCAGGCTGTCAGCAAAATTTTAAGGTATTACAACAACCTGGAAATGCTTAAAGTAATGGGCGATTATTCCCGGCAGATATGCGAACAAAAGTTTAATGTACATAATAATTTTACCACCTACAGGGATTTGTATATTCCTCGCCTGAATGACTGGAACGTGCAGAAAGGGCTGACAGGCATTTAAAACCTATTCCATGAGAAACAAATTGTTATTAGACGGGATCGATCAGGCAAATAATCATACGGATCAGCAGATCTATCATTCCATTGCCTCTATCCAGCAAAAACTGGATGAAGAAATTCAATCAAAACA
>DASZPW010000234.1:0-1743 GCA_035550155.1 Chitinophagaceae bacterium
GGTGACCTTTTTTTCTTTGATCACTGAATGAAGAAAAGAGTAATCACCATTGGCAACTGAAGGGAAGATCTCGAACGCAATTCCTGCTTCATTTGTTTTATCAATGATCAATTGCTCCAGGCTATTCTTGGCCCTGGTGCCAGCAATGGGATTGATGATGTAAATAATTTTTCGGGACATATTTCAGGTGGCTGCAAGGTACACAAATGAATCTTTTATCATGTGATGCATTATGTTGCAGGGCATTACAACGCTGGAAAAATGAATTAAATTTTAAATTAATAAATAGCACAAAAGGTTATTGACAGGTTTCATGAAACACACTACTTTTGAAAGACCAAAAACCTAAGCCACATAAGAAAATTTATTGCCGGTCGCCGGCTGCTTACCATCAGCTCTGTCTTATTTATATCAGGCGTTATTCTTACAGCAATAGTTATTTCCTGCCGGAAGGTAGCGATGCAATCAGAAGAAATAAAGGCAGATGAGCCTGCAATAAAATTTTTTACAAATCATCAATCTCAGGATGCGACAATTGTAGCTGCTGAAAATTTTGTAAAGCAGCAAAATGAAAAGTATAAATTTTAAGTAGCCTTACCAAAAGGATCGGGCTTCCGTATTGGGATAAATCCATGGTGTTTTCAAGATTATATGCTGCAAAAGGCTCATCGGAAGATTCTGAAAAAATTGTGTTTATACCTTTTGTCAGGGATGAACAGCAGGTGGTAAATGCAACTTTGCGAATAATAATGACACCGAAAGATACTACATTCAAATTGTTGTATGACTGGCAATATAAAGATACCGTAGCTACAGGTATGGGGAAGAGAGGGCTGGCGTTGCTTCTTATGAGCTTAGATAAAAATGTATTTGGGAACAGGCTTTTCCTGATTACGGACAGCAGTTTGTTTGGTGATAGCGATCGCCGGGCAAAGTATATTAGATTAGATGGCGAGCCACAGGCAAAGGAAATAAAAGCGAAATATGTGTATCATACTTTAACGGTATGTTATTCTCAATTTGTTCCGGCAAATCAGGGCCAGGTAGTAGGATGTCCGCCGGATTCTCCTGATTGTAATGGTTATGTTGAAGAATTTATATGTGTAAGTGAATCCTGGTTATCTTGGGAAGATGATGACGGAGGAGGAATATCACCGCCGCCGACTGATCCCGGAAATGGAGGAGGTGGCGGAACAGGCGATCCGGGAGGAGGATGGGAAGATCCGTGTCCCGGCGGCCCGGTACAACCAAGGGGAGAATTTGTACAACCTTGCGGTGGTGATCCAGGTTGGCAGCCGATGCCGCCGGATAATGGAGGAACTATACCTTATTCATCATTGGGTTATCATCATTTTGATACTTGGGATGTTTCGGGTGAAGATTATGCAAAAATTCAAAATTGGAATCTAAATAATATTGATACGACTGGACTTGATAGTTGTATAAAGAAAGTTTTGGACAAAATATTGAATTCTAATAATTCAATAGGAAAATTATTAACCAAAATGGAAAGATCGATTTTTAAAAGCCCCAATCTTGAAAAATTCCAAGTTGTTTTTAGGGCATCCAGCTCACTTCCTGCGACAACAGAAGGGCAAACAGAACCGGGTCATTATAATACATCGACAGGAATATTCTTAGATACAATTTTATTAAATCAAAGAGTAATTGATAGCGCTACCGAAATAGGCGTTGCAAGAACAATAGTTCATGAACTTGTTCACTGTTATCTAAAATCAATTT
>DASZPW010000235.1:0-4349 GCA_035550155.1 Chitinophagaceae bacterium
ATTCTCCTCCTATGTGGCGGGTGAATGGCCCGTTGATGAACAACCCATATTTTTATAAAGCGTTTAATGTGCAGCCGGGAGATAAAATGTATTTGCCCGAGGATAACCGAATACATATCTGGTAGCAGTACATCGTTATTATGACACTACGATTCAACCTCTCAATGCTGTCTTTTGCTGAATAGAGTTGGTAGATGCCGGGTTTCATTACGTACCAAACAGAATATTTTGAAGAGATTTGGAAGAAATCATTTGTAATGACAGATAAAAGTGCGATCGCAAATTAGAAGTAAGAAGGAGCTTCAGGTAATTGCTGTCCGCATTTGCACACACCTGAGCTTTTCTCATAAACATTCATTTTGCCGCATGATGTGCATCGAACCCATAGTGGATTGATATGATGCGGAACCCATACACTTGTAAAGGCAGAATGTCCGAGGTCAGCCCAAAATCTTCGCATAGCTTCCGAATGCGTTCCATCTTTCATTAGCTGCCTGGTTTGTTCCGGCTTTTCCCATGCGGAGATCGTCACACCACGACCACCGATCCTGAAGAAAGAGACGCCGATAAACCCTTCCATTTTCAACATATCTTTTGCTGTCTCCCGGGTGAATACACGAATTTCCTCTGTTTGTGATTCATCATTCCAAATCGTTGTAATAGCAAATGCTCCTGGCTTTGTTTTTTTGCCCGACTGCACAGCAGTTGAATAACCAAAGGAAAAAGGCCCCACATTGAATGGTTGAATGATTGTCTGTAATCCTATTTGATCCGGAATGATTCTCGTATCAAAATAACCTTTCACGGATTTGATCCCATCTGTTCCGATCTCGATCATATCGATACCCGGAAGTGTAACCGTCCTTTCAGTTGGAGGTAGCCCTTGAAATGTTCCTTTGTTTGTGCCTTTCATGATCCACTCAGCCACAACCTTGCCTGCTCCTGCATCTCCAATACTTACGATCTCAAATGAAAGATCCGGAAATGCGGTCCATAATTGCTTTGCATTGACAGCGATCGCATCTCCTGAAATTTCACCAGTAGTGGGATCCGAGTATGTGCCGTTGGGGGCAAATGTGTTTACAATTGCATCAGCATCATGGTCATTCCATGCATCAAGATATCGTTTTGCTATATCCAGGTTAATCATTTGGGAGATTTTTAGTTGTCCACTTCTTCGAAGCTTGTAGCTTCGAAGTTAAAATTTATCACTTAAAGCAGTATAGTAATGACGAGAAATATTATGTTCCGCAGAACAATGAGCATATCTAACCAAATAGAATCATACAGTTATTTTTTCCAGTCCGAGACTCGTTTGGGAAAAAAAATTATAATCAGTTGATGAGGACATCAGTGGCACTATAGATCTATCGCTCCAGTTATATGACCATTTCTTTTTTAGTTTAGGTCGTTGGCCATTTAGTTCACTGTTATTGATTGATCGATTTGTAAAAGGTATTAAAATAGATGCAAGTCTAAAGATTGGTATTCACCAACCAGGCTCTTTCAAATTCGTTTCATCACTGCAAGTAAAGCCTAGATATCGTTCCACGAAAACGTTTCCGTCATTTATACCGGCTTTTAGAAATTAATTTCATTACTTCAATCAACAGTAATCATGCTATCATGAAGCTATCTGAAGCAAGCAAATTCTTTTTTCTTTTACTATTATTTATTCCATTTGCATCCGGCGCTCAGAAAACGCAAAAACCAAATATCATCCTCATCATTGCCGACGATCTTGGCTGGGGAGATGTGGGTTATCATGGCAGTGAAATTAAAACGCCTAACATCGATCGCCTGGCAAAAGAAGGTGTGAATTTAAATCGCTATTACAGCGCTCCTATCTGTTCTCCAACCAGGGCCGGAATTTTGACAGGAAGATATCCGAATCGTTTTGGTATCCGACAAACCGTTATTCGTCCCTGGGAAGTTTTTGGAATAGATAGTTCGGAACAGTGTATTCCGCAATTGCTGGCAACGGCCGGTTATACAAATAGGGCTATCATTGGTAAATGGCATTTGGGAATGCTGAAGCCGGAATATCTTCCCTTGCATAAAGGGTTTACTCACTTCTATGGTTTTTATACAGGAGAGATTGATTATTTCACTCACAAAAGATCCGGTGAACTGGATTGGCACAATGATGAACAGACCTGTTATGATAAAGGATATTCCACCGACCTCATCACTGATGAAGCGATTCGTTGCATTAAAAAATACAATACCGGGTCTCCTTTTTTTCTTTACATAGCCTACAATGCACCGCACGAACCGCTGCAGGCAAAAACAGAAGACCTGCTTTTATATGGCTATGATAAAAACAAACCTTCTTACATCACGTCTTCTTCAAATGCAAAAGGAGATGATGATGAATCCGGCCTGGTGCCAATAGAAGGATTGGGTAACACAAAACGGCAAACCTACTCCGCCATGGTAACCTGCATGGACAGGGGTATCGGTAACATATTAAACCTGCTGAAAGAATTAAAGATCGACAATAACACGGTCGTCATTTTTCAAAGTGATAATGGCGCATTGGAAGGTGGTGGTGGATCCAACGGATCATTGCGGGGTTATAAAGTGCAGGAATGGGAAGGCGGCGTAAGAACTCCTGCCATTATTAAATGGCCCGATGGTTTCAAAGGAGGCTGGACATCCAACCAGGTGATGGGTTATGTGGACCTGTTGCCTACTATCTGCGATATTGCCGGCGTGACTGCTACTCCTAAAAATCCACTTGACGGGATCAGTCTTTTACCCTACCTCCGAAAAAAAGTTACATCTATTGATCGCCATTTTTATCTCGGACATGGCAGCATGGTTACTAACGAATGGAAACTGGTAAAAGCCAATGCAGGAAATTCAAAAATGAAACTCAGTGAAGATATGCTCTTTACAATTGCATCCGATCCGGATGAAACAACAACGGTAAAAGAGCAAAATGAAAAAACATATACTGACTTGCTGCATGAAGTAGAAAAATATGATACCATTCAATCAGGAGTGCCTGTGCCGCCCCATGGCAAAGGCAGAAAAGAATTCAAGCCGCCGAAAGATTGGAAAGTAGAAAACTAAAAAGCAGTTATTCTATTCGCTGATAAAAATTATGCCGCAGCCTAAAGCCATATTGCATTGCTTGAAGTGATATAATAATGCTGCGAAGTAAATTTTCGCAAGCATTATGGTCAGTCAGTGCTATGAAGAGTTTTAACATGCCCGAAGTAGCTATACACAATGCCGGCAGTTATGGCGCCAAGTATCGGCACTAAAATAAATAACCAAAGCTGTGATATCGCCCAGCCGCCAACAAAAATTGCCTGGCTGATACTTCTGGCCGGGTTTACCGAAGTATTTGTAACCGGGATGCTGATAAGATGGATCAGTGTTAATGCAAGCCCGATCGCAATTCCTGCAAATCCTTTCGGAGCTCGTTCATCGGTAGCGCCTAAAATGATCAGCAAAAACATAAATGTCATTACAAATTCTGTTACGATAGCTGCGGTTAAATTATAATTTCCGGGAGAATGTTCAGCATACCCATTCGCTGCAAAATTTCCAATAGCAGACCCATTGCCGGTAACAATGATATACAACACACCGGCCGCCGCCAGGGCGCCCAGAATTTGAGATACTATATAGGGCAACACGTCTTTGCCGCTTATTCTTTTTCCTATCCACAGGCCCATAGTAACAGCAGGATTAAGATGTGCGCCGGAAATATGGCCCAGGGAATAAACGATCGTCAACACCGTAAGGCCAAAAGCCAGGGCGACACCAAGCAATCCTATTCCAACATTTGGAAAACCGGCGGCAAGGACCGCACTTCCGCAACCGCCAACTACTAACCAGAATGTTCCGAAAAATTCAGCCATGTATTTTTTCATAAATGCAGTTTTAAAAATATTCTGACAGCTGGGGTTTCCGGATGGTCTGTTTTGCAAAGGGCTCTCTGCTCACATTATCCATTTAAAGTTAGAATAACTTTCTCATATCAATGCCGGAAAACTTGTTTAATAAAATACAGGAACATCTCAATTAAGAACCATGTTTTCCCGATAATGTATCCTCGTACATCATTGCGAGACAACCTAGAGATCGCCGAATTGTGTTTTATTTTTCCCCGTTGGCGAAGCGATCTGCTCTACTCCAATTAGATTGCTTCGTTTATGGCGGTGTGCCATACATAGATCAATGCAACTTCTATCACCTCGCAATGAGGCAGTACACCCGGGTCGTCATTGCGAGACAACCTAGAGAT
Source organism: Chitinophagaceae bacterium (assembly GCA_035550155.1). Classification (GTDB taxonomy): domain Bacteria; phylum Bacteroidota; class Bacteroidia; order Chitinophagales; family Chitinophagaceae; genus UTBCD1. Next base: position 4,262 of record DASZPW010000235.1, read on the forward strand.
CGCTGCATTGTGTTTTATTTTTCCCGTTGGCGAAGCAATCTGTTCTTGCAGACAAATAAAGATTTTTTGTCCACTCCCCTTTTACATT
>DASZPW010000236.1:0-3618 GCA_035550155.1 Chitinophagaceae bacterium
GGTCAGACCTGAGAATTTTATTGAATGATATGTTGGGTGAATTGAATTCCTCTCACCAGGGCTTCAGCAGCTTTGGCAGTGATGAAAATATTGCTTTGCAAAACAGAACGATGGAGACCGGAATTATTTTTGAAAATGATGATCCGTATAAAGTGAAATATGTTGTGAGAAGAAGTAATGCAGACAGGGCGGATATTGATGTGAAGCCCGGAGATATACTCACAAAAGTAGATGGCGAAACAGTAGATCAGAATATGGATCGTTATTATTATTTCACCAAACCATCTTTAGACCAGGAGATCAAACTTACTTTCAACCGGAATGGGAAAGAGGTGGAAGTGAAAGTTCATCCGCAAAGCAGTTTGTACACGAACATGTATGATGAATGGATCGATAATAACCGGAAGCGGGTTGATGAACGCAGTAAGAACCGTATCGCTTATTCCTGTATGAAGGATATGGGAGAAGATCAGCTGGAAAGTTTTATCATTGATATGACCAAGGAATTGAATAACAAAGATGCCTTGATCCTCGATCTGCGATACAACACCGGCGGCAATGTGCATGATGAAGTGTTGCGTTTCCTGGAACAGCGTTCTTACCTGCAATGGAAATATCGTGATGGAAAATTGACCAAACAAGGAAATTTCACTCCGAGCGACAAACCGATCGTTTTATTGACCAATGAACAATCGCTCAGCGATGCTGAAATGACGTCGCAGGGTTTCAAAGCATTGAAACTTGGAAAGATCGTTGGCAATGAAACGTATCATTGGATCATTTTTACTAGCGGCGCAAGTTTGGTAGATGGTTCTTTCGTTCGTCTGCCGGCATGGGGTTGTTATACTCTCGAAGGAAAAGATATCGAATCAACAGGCGTACATCCGGATATTCTTGTCATCAATACATTTGAAGATAAGATCAATGGCCGTGATCCACAGGTGGATGCCGCTGTTGATGAGATACTGAAAGAATTAAAGTAAATATTTGCATTTATAACATCTTGATAGTGGCCTACCTTTGGTGGGCCATTTTGTTATGAGCAAGTCAGAACAACTTATATCAATTTTAAAAAAACACCAGGCAGCATTTCACCCTGTTGTTCATTTTGATGCTGCAAAAGAAAAAATTTGTTTGCTCGATTTTACCGAAAATAACAAAGAGCTTGATAAAAATATTCTTGCTCATACCAACCGGTTCATTCAGCACATCAATGATAAATTGCAACAGGCAGGAGCCAAATATGGTATTGGTGGCTATGCAGAACATCGGACTGTTTACAGCAGGAGCAAAGTATTTGATGCAACAAGTCCTGGCGAAGAACCAAGACGATTACATCTTGGGATTGATATTTGGGGAAAACCTCACACGGCAGTGATAGCTCCGCTAAACGGCATCGTTCACAGTTTTGCGTTCAATGATAATTTCGGTGATTATGGAGCTACGATAATTTTATCACATAGATTGGAAGAATTTTCATTTTATACTTTATATGGGCATTTGAGTTTGAACTCACTTAAAAATCTGAATGGAGGAGAACGAATTGAAAAAGGAGATGTGTTTGCAGAATTCGGCATTCCATTGGAAAATGGGCACTGGCCGCCGCACCTGCATTTCCAGATTATTATTGACCTGCAAGGATATGAAGGAGATTATCCCGGCGTTTGTAAATTTTCTGAGCGGGAAAAGTATTTAGACAATTGTCCTGATCCTGATTTGATATTGCAGCTTAATCAGTATTTGTGATCTTACATTTTCAAAAGTTTGAACGCATGTGTCCACCTGTTGTGAATGAAACCGGGAATACACCATAAAATGCAAAGCGGCTCAATAGCTCTTGCCGCTTCAATTTTTCCCATATCCTCGGTTTCATGTCCGAATTGAGTAAGAATACCGGTGACAACTTTTTTTGCTTCGTCATCATCACCGCAAATAAACATCGTTGGTTTGCCGCCCGGAAAATTCGGCTTGTACATAATGGCGTTACCAACACTGTTAAATGCTTTCACGACTTTGGCATTGGGTATTTCCTTTTGAATTCGCTCCATCAGCGATTCATCAAGATCTGTAAAAAATCTCAACACACCATTGATCGGCGGTTCCGGGGCAATTGGATTAGTCGTGTCTATCACCACTTTTCCTTTAAAATTATCAACACCTGCCAATTGAATGGCTTCCGTTGCTACATATCCTGCAACGGCCAGCACTAACAGGTCGCCGAATTTTGCTGCTTCTTCAAAACTGCCTGAGCTGCCTTTTGGATTTTCATTTTTCCATCTCACTACCTCATCTTTTGACACATTCCGGGTGCCCAGCATTACTTCATATCCTTCGGACAAAAATGCTTTTCCCAAAACCCGGCCAACGATGCCGGAACCGATAATTCCAATTTTCATATTAATAAGTTTAAATTTGTTTTACAATTAAGAATTTTAAAAGTTCATGCTTAATTCAAATTTAAATAGTGAGAAGGAATTTCTAACGGCTACCGATAAGGAATTTGAGAACAATATCCGCCCCAAACAGATCGAAGATTTTGCCGGACAGGCGCAGATCATCGAAAACCTGAAGATTTTTATCAAAGCAGCAAAACTCCGGGGAGAAGCGCTGGATCATATTTTGTTTCATGGCCCGCCCGGTTTAGGCAAAACTACTTTGTCAAGAATTGTCGCCAACGAATTAGGAGTAAACATCAAAGAATCTTCCGGACCGGTAATTGAAAAGCCGGGCGACCTGGCTGGATTACTCACTAACCTCGAAGCAAACGATGTGTTGTTCATTGACGAGATACATCGGCTCAGCACTGTGGTGGAAGAATATTTATACAGCGCTATGGAAGATTATCGCATCGATATTATGATCGACAGCGGACCTAACGCAAGAAGCATACAGATCAACCTGAATCCTTTCACTCTTATCGGCGCCACTACACGAAGCGGATTATTAACGGCGCCATTGCTTTCACGTTTTGCTATCAAATCAAGATTGGAATATTATACTGCCGAAACGCTCCGCAGCATTATTCATCGTTCGTCAAAAATTCTCGGAACAAAAATTTCAAAAGAAGCGGTCAATGAAATTGCAGGAAGAAGCCGCGGCACTCCACGAATCGCCAATGGGTTGCTAAGAAGAGTGAGAGATTTTGCACAGGTTTTGAAAAATGGAGATATCGACTTAGAGATCACACAGCATTCCCTGAAAGCGCTGAATGTGGATGAATATGGTTTGGATGATATGGACAATAAAATTTTATTGACGATCATTGAAAAATTCAAAGGCGGACCGGTAGGCATTACCACTATTGCAACAGCAGTGGGAGAAGAATCGGGAACGCTGGAAGAAGTATACGAACCTTTTTTGATACAGGAAGGATTTTTGAAAAGAACACCACGAGGAAGAGAAGCTACACATAAAGCGTATGAGCATCTCGGTAAAAAACCAACGGCAGGATTAGAAGGAAGTTTGTTTGATACCTGAAATAAAAAAGCTGTTTCATTTAGAAACAGCCTTAATTTATTTGCACATTTTCAAATTTGCATTTTCGTTCATTAATCCTGCACAACCAACCTGAATCCATTGCCATGAATATTCACGATCTCGATCTTCGCATCATCTTTT
>DASZPW010000237.1:0-1533 GCA_035550155.1 Chitinophagaceae bacterium
ATTCCTGAAAAAACAAAAATGAAAAGAGCAAATAGTGTTAGCTTTTTTGTCGTTGGTTTACATGGAATCATAGCTGCGATTAATCTGAAGTATGTGGATAAATTCCGTATTGGCTGCAAAAATAAGTCAGGAAAGCTATAAAAGGACAACCGTTTTAAAAATTTTTTAACCCGCTACCATCCTGCATTTCATAAGAGTTAGAAATATTTTTTATAAACAAGGAATGTAATTTGTCATTTTCCGGTCATTGCCCACAATGATCCATGAATACAATAAAATACTGTTGCGCTTGAATGTTTTTTATGATTTTTACTTTTTCAAACTACGGAAATAACTTCCGGAAACAGTATAAAACTCCCATGTTTAGTCGTCTTCAACAAAAATGGAAGGTTAGCGGCGGTCAACTGGCAATCGTATTGTTCACTTTTGCCATAGGTGGAAGCCTGACCGGCTATATCGGCAGAAAACTGATGAATCTGTTTTCGATTGACAGTGCCTGGCTTTGGGCCATCACCTATATAATAGCAATCATTCTTCTCTGGCCGCTGATGGTTTTGATCGTTAGCATTCCGTGCGGTCAATTTCGTTTTTTTCTTCATTATATCCGTAAAATTGGCGTACGAATGCACCTGCTATCATCAACAGGAAACAATAACAAGACAAAAACATCCGGAATCAGGCTTGCCATCTTTGCTTCGGGCACAGGATCCAATGCGCAAAAGATCATTGATCATTTCCGAAACCTGCCCGATATCAAAATAGCACTCATCGTCTGCAATAAACCGGATGCCGGAGTTTTAAAAATTGCAGCCAAAGAAAATATTCCAACGTTACTTATTGAAAAAGAAAAATTTTTCCGGGGCAATAGTTATGTGGATGAATTGAAACAAAAAAAAATTGACTGGATCATATTAGCGGGATTTTTATGGAAAATTCCGGATGCACTGATCCATACTTTTCCTGAAAAGATCATCAACATCCATCCGGCTTTGCTGCCCAAATACGGAGGAAAAGGAATGTATGGTCAAAAAGTGCATGAAGCTGTTTTAGCCAATCAGGAAAAAGAAAGTGGCATCACTATTCATTATGTAGATAATTTATATGATCACGGAAAAATTATTTTCCAGGCAAAATGTGAAGTGCTGCCCGATGATACAGCAGATTCATTAGCGCAAAGAATACATGCGTTGGAGCATGCATACTATCCACACATCATTGAAAAGTTGGTTACTAAAAAATAGTCTCACAAGTTTTCAGTTACTTTAAATAAGCAATCAAAAATTTTTTCTCATGCTTAAAAACATTTTATCGGGCCTTTTTTCAATAATGTTTTCTGCTGGTTTCCTGAATGGACAGGTTATTCAAACCGGCAACACGAATCAAAATTCAACGGTTGATTACCGCAGGCTCACCATAATTGATTCCGTGTTGAATGACTATGTACATAAACATTGGATTACCGGCGCTGTGACATTAGTAGTAAAGGATGATCAGCTGATACAATATAAAGGGTATGGATATGCCGATGAGGAA
>DASZPW010000238.1:0-4808 GCA_035550155.1 Chitinophagaceae bacterium
CGAAAGAATTATTAAAAGCAAAAAGATTGGTCAGACCTGTAACGTTAAGCGAATTTGAAGTAGACCCGGATGAATGGAAAAAGATCTGCGATGAGAATGCAGTGGTACGGACGTTAGAAGGAGGAAAGAAAATAATAGGGAAAGATGAAACATTTTATGACGGTGAGATACTGAAGAACATTTCATCGGAATGGCAAAAAGCTACAAGAGTGTTGACTAACACTTTACATCGCATGAAAATAAAGACGGGTGATGTGTTTATGATGTGGCGGATGAAACAATTAATTGCACTGAGAAAAATTGAAGTGATGGGAAATATGGAACAGGGATGGAAAACATTTGATGTAAGAAAATCTGGAGTTCCAAGCGCTAATATGTCATCAGAAGAGATCACTAACGCATAAAATTTATGAATACCCTGATCAAATTTGAAGAAGCTGCAATGTTTGGGATAAGCGTTTTTATTCTGTATAGTTTAAATGTTCCCTGGTGGGCTTACCTGCTCCTTGTTATCGGTCCGGATATTAGTATGGTGGGTTATTCAATGGGTAATAAGGTTGGAGCAGATTGCTATAATTTTTTTCATCATAAAGGAGTGGCAATAGTTGCTTTTGCAATGGGGGTTATATTGAACAGTCATTTTGGAGATATTGTAAGTATTGCCGGTATCATTATGTTCGGGCATTCTTCAATGGACAGGATGTTGGGATATGGTTTAAAATTAAGTAAGGGATTTAAATACACACATCTTGGAATAATTGGTAAAAAGGATAATTAATCATGAGCGCAGCAAAAAATAAACTAAAAGAAATTCAGAATAGCGATAAAGGATTGTTGGGCCAATATAAAAATTGGTTTTTGGATTATGCATCGTATGTAATTCTGGAAAGGGCCGTGCCTGCTGTTGAAGATGGATTGAAACCGGTACAACGCCGCATCCTTCATGCAATGAAAGAAATGGATGATGGCCGTTTCAATAAAGTGGCAAATGTAATTGGTCAAACCATGCAATATCATCCGCATGGGGATGCCAGCATTGGCGATGCACTCGTAAATATGGGACAAAAGGATCTGATGATCGAAACACAGGGAAACTGGGGCGATGTAAGAACCGGTGATGAAGCTGCAGCTGCCCGGTATATCGAAGGTCGCCTGAGCAAGTTTGCATTGGAAGTAGCATTTAATTCGAAAACTACCGAATGGCAATTGAGTTATGACGGAAGAAAAAATGAGCCCGTTACATTGCCTATGAAATTTCCTTTGTTGTTGGCGCAAGGTGCAGATGGAATTGCAGTAGGATTGTCCACTAAAATTTTGCCTCACAATTTTTGTGAACTCATCGATGCTTCCATAAAATGCCTGCGTGGGAAAAGATTTGAACTCTATCCTGATTTTCAAACCGGCGGTCAAATCGATGTGAATGATTACAACCAGGGAAAACGGGGAGGAAAAGTAAAGGTGAGGGCTCACATCGAAGAAGCAGATAAAAAAACATTGCTGATCAAAAGCGTTCCTTACGGAGTCACCACCACACAGTTAATGGATTCCATTGTGAAAGCAAATGACCAGGGGAAAATAAAAATCAAAAAGGTTACTGATAATACGGCTGCGGAAGTAGAGATACAGGTGGACCTGGCTCCCGGTATTTCTCCTGATATCACTATTGATGCGTTGTATAAATTTACGGACTGCGAGGTTTCTATTTCTCCCAATGCTTGTGTCATAGTAGATATGAAGCCTCAGTTCCTTGCTGTGAATGACCTTTTGAAAATTTCCACAGATAAAACCAAGGATTTACTGGAGCAGGAATTAAAGATCAAACTAAATGAGCTTCAGGAAAAATGGCATTATACGTCATTAGAAAAAATATTCTTTGAAGAAAAGATCTATAAAGAACTTGAAAAGAAACATTCCACCTGGGAAAAAGTGCTGGAAGCGATCGATGAAGCTTTCGTTCCTTACAAAAAACAATTGAAACGGGCTATAACGAGAGAAGATATTATTAAACTCACTGAAAAGCCTGTCAGAAGGATTTATAAACTGGACATAGATGAATTGAATGAGCAGATCAAAGGATTAGAAGCTGAGATCAAACAGGTGAAACACGATCTGAATAACCTGGTTGATTTTGCTGTTGTTTATTTTGAGAACCTGCTAAAAAAATATGGAAAAGGGAGAGAACGCAAAACCGAGATCAAAACATTTGAAGTGATCGAAGCGAGGCAAGTAGCAATTGTAAATACGAAACTCTATGTGAACAAGGATGAAGGATTCATCGGAACAGGATTAAAGAAAGATGAATTCTTGTTTGAATGCTCCACACTTGACGATATCATTGCTTTTACAAAAAAAGGTATCATGAAAGTGGTGAAAGTAGCGGATAAAGTTTCGATTGGAGAAGGCATTATTCATGTAGCTGTATTTAAGAAAAATGACGAACGCACCACATACAATATGATCTATATGAATGGCAGCAATGGTAAGAGTTTTGCCAAGCGTTTCAATGTGACCGGTGTGACAAGGGATAAAGAGTATTTCCTTGCCGGCGAGCATGAAAAAAGCAAAGTGCATTATTTAAGCGTGAATCCAAATGGAGAAGCAGAAATTGTACGAGTGATCTTAACACCGGGCTGCAAAGCTCATAAAAAAGAGTTTGAATACAACTTCGCAGATTTGGAAATTAAAGGCCGTGGCAGTATGGGAAACACGGTGACCAAATATCCAATCAAGTCGGACGGTGTGAAGTTGAAAGAAGCCGGCGTAGCAACTATTGCAGGAAGGAAACTTTGGTACGATGATCAGTTTGGAAGATTGAATGAAGATGAAAAGGGTATGGCTCTTGGTACATTCAATGATGAAGATAGAATTCTTGTAATTTACAATGATGGAAATTATGAGATCACTGACCAGGAATTGACGCAGAAGTTAGATGCTGAAAAAGTATTGCTGATCGAGAAGTTTGACCCGGAAAAAATTATTTCAGCTGTCTATCTTGATAATGAAAAGAAACAATATATCGTAAAACGCTTCAAGATCGAGACAACGACATTGCATAATAAATTCTCATTTATCAAAGAAGGGGAAGGTAATTATGTAGAAGCAGTAACTACAGATGCAGAGCCGATCTTAGCCATGCAGAGTGGGAGAGGTGCACAGGTTCGCAAGGCAAAGATCAAGATAGAAAAAGTAGCTGAAGTAACCGGGTGGAAAACTGTCGGTTCCAAATTGGTGGATTATAACAAAACCATCGAAATGGAATGGGTGAAGAAAAAAGACAGCCAGCAACCGGAATTATTTTAATCAGCAAGAAAAGTTATTTTATTTTCTGTGCCAGCACCATCCAGTCCCAGGGATAAGGATCTTTTAACCATTCCGGTGGATCATTGAATTCCGTTTCCCAGGTATATTCTATCTTTTGGATATCTTCTATGAGGAAGCCTTCATTTTTCAAAAGAAATTGTAGTTCTTCTTTCAGAAAATGTTTTGTTGGCACATTGTCAATTTCTACATTTCCCTGTACCAGATGATTCCATTTTTTCCACACTTTACTGGTTGATATTTTTTTATTGGGACCAGAACTTTCTATACGGAATTGATTGTTGATGATCCGGGTCAGCAGCGATGATTCTAACGAAGGAACTGTAAGGATCAAATAGCCGCCTTTTTTCAGGCATCTGGGCAAAGCCCGAAAGAAAGCTATTCTTTTTTTTAATGAATCTGTGAGAATAGCATTAATGCATATAGCGACATCGCAGCGTGGAATTTTCGTCTTGCCATCCGACATATCAGCTCGCAAGTAATTTACATTACTGAATGAAGCATGGTTTTTCCTGGCAATATCCAGGTTTTTGGCGGAAATGTCGAGAGCATATACTTTTTTGAACAGGGGAGAAAGCACCGGTATCCATTTGCCAACAGCACAACCAATATCAAGAACTGTTTTTCTTTTTGAGCTAAACTTTTTTATCGCTGATCGTATCAGTTCTTTTTTATCATTATGAAGAACGTCAAAGATCTCTTCATTGTAAGAAGGAGCAATTTTTTCCCAGTATTTTCTATCCATGAGATCAAAATGATCAGAATGAAAAATTATTCCTTGGTTTTCTTTTTCTTTGATACAGCCTTCTTTTTAGCAGGTTCTTTCTTTGCTGCAGGTTTCTTTTCAGCTTTCGCTTTTTTCCCAAAAGCATTTGGTATTTCCGCTTCTATGATTTTTTTTACATCGTCCAAAGAAAGTGTTGCCAATTCTTCCGCTGTATATTTAGTATCAGCAGTTTTTTTCGGGATCTTTACGATCTTTTTACCAAACTTTATGATCGGGCCCCATCTCGCATTCTCCAATGATATCTTTTCTTGTGGCCAGTTTTGTATGTAACGGTTGGCTTCTTTGGCAACTTTCTTTTCGATGAGTTCTTCCATGTCCTGTTGTGTCAAAGCATCGTAGTTGTATGCTCTCGGCACATTTATGAACATGTCGTTCCATTTGATGTAGGGGCCGAATCTTCCTTTGCCTTTGGTGATCGGTTTATCCTGGTAAAATGCAACGGGTGCATCTGCTTTTAATTTTTGTTCAATGATCTGTATGGCACGATCCATATCCACATCTAAGGGATCTTCACCTTTCGGGATTGAAATGAATTGCTCACCCCATTTTACATAAGGGCCATAACGGCCGGCATTCACCGAGACTTCTTTTCCATCGTGTTCACCGAGTGTTACCGGAAGCTTGAACAACTCCATCGCTTCATTAAATGAAATAGTTTCGATGCTTTGCCCATGTTTCAAACCGGCATAACGGGGCTTTTCAT
>DASZPW010000239.1:0-25321 GCA_035550155.1 Chitinophagaceae bacterium
CGTTCTACCACTACTTCGATCACCCAATCACAGTTGGCAATATCTTTCATGTTGTCATCAAAGTTGCCGGTCGTGATCTTCTTCAACGCATCTTTGTGATAAAGAGGAGAGGGATTGCTTTTTACAGCTGCTGCAAGCGAATCGTTCACAATCTTGTTCCTCGCTTTCGGGTCTTTGCTTTCTGCGGCTTCTTTTGGAACTATATCTAATAATAAAACCTGTATACCAATTCCTGCAAAATGACAGGCAATTCTTGAACCCATTACACCGCTTCCCAAGACGGCAATTTTTTTAATTATCCTGTTCGACATATCCAATTAGTTAGTTAAACAACTATTTTGATTGTCGAAGTTAAGCGTTTTTCTTTGTTCGGAAAGTGATGGAATTATTGCTTTAGAGGATCAAGCGAGCAATCCACTGTGATCTTTATTGTTTTTGAGATATTGTCTCTGACAATACGGGGAACAGTGATCCTGTAATCGTCTAACAAAATATTAAAGACTGAATTGGCTTGAAGGTTTCCACCTTTCACGGTAATAGTGCCTGTGGTTTCAACATCTTTTGTTTCGCCATGAATAGTTAATTGACCTTTCACTTTGGCTGTGTATGTTCCGTCTTTTGTATAATTGATCTCGCTGTTGTTGGTGATCTGTCCTTTGAATTCGGATTTAGGGAATTTATCACTCTCGACATAATCTGTATTAAAATGTTCCTGCATTAAAGCTTTTTTAAATTCAAAACCTTTCAGGAGAACAGCAAATTGCAGATCGCCGGTTTTTGTATCTAACACGGCGACGGCATTTTTATTGGTCGCATCAATATTTTCCATGTTCGTTGCAGAGAAGAGAGATATTTTACCATTCTTGGTATAAAATTTATCCTGCGCATTTACAATACCTGAAACCAGTAAACAAATTATTCCTAAAACAAATCCTGTTTTTTTCATGACCTTAGTTTTCATTTTTAATGAGAGCACAACGATCTAATATTACATCAGAGCCTAAACCCATATCATCTTTATTAAAACCTGAACAATGACCCCTTAAAATAGCAGACGATCCTGTCTTCAATGTGGATGCATCCCGGTTATGCGTGGAGTCCATTGCGCAACGAACGGAAGAAAGGCTTGCTGTATCTCCTAACACTACCACATAACCTCCGGAGCCATCATTGTCAAGTTTTTTGACGGCTCCATCTACTTCAATAATCTTGCCGAGGTATTTTTGATTGGCAAGAGAATCATTTGTTTCATATTCATGAATAAGATTGGTCGCTGATATTTTTATATCGGCTTTAACATCTGCAATGTCTTTATTGGTACGGTTATACTCTTTTAATCCCTGCCATACACCAATACCAATCGTAATAATAAGTAATAGTCCAACAAATTTTCTTTGCCGTTTAAAGGCAATAAACAAGATCAACAGGAGTAAGGCTATGCCAGCAATTATTTTTAATGACGATGGAAGTAACATAAAAATTATTTTCCCGGGATTTTTTACAAAATTCAATCGTGTTTTGAAACAAAAAGGTTGCGTTAGTTATTTTAATAAATAAGGGCTATCGGTCATTAGCTCACTGAAGAACCAGGCTCCACATTGTTTTCAGGCTTTAATAAATATAGTTTCCCGTTTTTATCTTCAGCAGTCAGGATCATTCCCTGGCTCTCAATTCCTCTCATTTTCCTCGGAGCAAGGTTCGCCACAACGATCACTTGTTTGCCAACCATTTCTTCCGGTTTATAATGTTGAGCGATACCTGAAACAATTGTTCTTTTCTCAGAACCAAGATCCACTTCCAATTTTAAAAGCTTATCGGCCTTCTCCACTTTTTCACAAGTAATAATTGTCCCTGCCTTTAGGTCCAGCTTTGCAAAATCATCATATTGGATTTCAGGTTTCCGGTTACCGGTATCAAGTTTTGTTTCTTCCATTTTGACTTTTGACTTTTGAATTTGAGAGTTTGCTCTTAACTTTTCAACCTGCGCTTTGATCTCTTCATCTTCAATTTTTCTGAATAACAATTCCGGTGGCCTTAGACTATAGCCCACACTCAGCAATTTCAGTTTGCCGGCATTTTCCCAATCTAGCATTTTATCCACCACTTTCATCATGTGCAGCATTTTCTTAGCAGTATTGGGTAAAAATGGATTGATCAATATTGCAAGGTTGGCTGTTAATTGCAAACTTAAATGCAAGCAATTATCAATGTCTTTTTGGTTCCCGGTTTTTGGTTGCTGGTTACCGGTAACCTGCAACTGGGAACTTGAAATTTTTTTCCAGGGTTCTTTCTCCTGCAAATATTTATTTCCCTTTCTTGCTAAATCTATTACTTCAAACAATGCATCACGAAAATGAAATTGTTCAATCGCATTTTCAATTTTGACTTTTGCATTTTTAATTTCTTCGATTAATACTTTGTCTGTGTTATCTAAAATGTCTTCATGCAGTTTCGGTACTTTACCACCGCATAATTTATGCATTAACACAAAAGTCCTGTTCACAAAATTCCCGAAGATGGCGACCAGTTCGCTGTTATTTCTTTCCTGGAAATCTTTCCATGTAAAATCATTGTCTTTTGTTTCCGGCATATTGGCGCAAAGCACATAACGCAATACATCTTCACAACCGGAGAAATCATTTACGTATTCATTCACCCACACGGCCCAGTTGCGTGAAGTGGAAACTTTATCTCCTTCAATATTTAAAAATTCATTGGCAGGAACATTATCCGGCAATACAAAATTTCCATGTGCCCTCAGCATAGCAGGGAAGATGATGCAATGGAAAACGATATTGTCTTTACCGATGAAATGGATCAACCTTGTATCTTCCTTGCACCAATAGTCGGCCCATTTATCAGTCAGTTCTTTCGTGGCGCTGATATAACCAATAGGCGCATCAAACCATACATACAAAACTTTCCCTTCTGCATCGGGGAGCGGAACCTTGACACCCCAATTACTGTCTCTTGTCATGGCACGGCTTTGCAAACCATTATCCAACCAGCTTTTGCATTGCCCATAAACATTATTTTTCCATTCTTTGTGTCCTTCCAGTATCCATTCTTTCAGCCATGCTTCATAATTCTGCAAAGGGAAATACCAATGTTTCGTTTTCTTTTTCACCGGCACGGCATCGCTCAACGTACTTTTTGGATTGATCAATTGTTCCGGGCTCAGAGAAGAACCACATCTTTCACATTGATCACCGTAGGCATTCGGATTGGCGCATACAGGACAGGTTCCTGTAATGTACCGATCAGCTAAAAATGTTTTTGCTTTCTCATCATAAAACTGTTCTGTTTCTTTTTCTTCAAACAAACCATCATCATACATTTTTTTGAAAAACCCGGCCGCTGTTTCATGATGCACTGTGTTAGAGGTGCGGGAGTAGATGTCAAATGAAATTCCCATCTGCGCAAAACTATCTTTGATGATCGCATGATATTTATCCACGATCTGCTGCGGACTTACTCCCTCTTTCATGGCACGAATGGTGATAGGAACACCGTGTTCGTCGCTGCCGCAAACAAAAATGATGTCCTGCTTTTTGGCCCGCTTGTATCTTACATAAATATCCGCCGGAATATATACGCCGGCCATGTGACCGATATGCACCGGCCCATTGGCGTATGGTAATGCTGCTGTAACTAATATTCTTTTAAAATCTGGCATTTGGTTGTCTTAATATTTTTTGTTGTCATCGCCTGTACTACTATCATCGTTCCTTGCGTCGCACTCTTCAGCGACAACAATTCTGTTCGGCAATTAAGTGTGCAAAAATACCGTAATAAGAGGCATTGCCCAAAATGGACGATTTCCAATATCTTTAAAACATGAAGCGAAAACATTTCATTACTTCTGCCGCTACCTTGCTTGCTTCTGCTGCATTGCCAACTTTACCTGCGAGTGCTAACGAAAACAACCCTGAACCGGCAGCATCGGTCATTCCAAGATATTTAAAAAAGGGAGATACGATCGGCATTACAGCTCCTGCCGGTTACATTTCTGCAGAAGAAGTTGCTCCTTCCATTCAACTCATGGAAAGCTGGGGATATAAAATAAATGTTGGAGATACGATCGGAAAAAAAGATTTCACTTTTGCCGGTACCGATGAAGAACGACTGACTGATTTTCAAAAAATGCTGGATGATCCGAAAGTGAAAGCCATCATGTGCGCCAGGGGCGGCTACGGTTCTATCAGGATATTAGATAAAATTAATTGGACCCGTTTCAAAACAAGGCCAAAATGGATCATCGGTTTCAGTGATATAACTGTATTGCATGCGCATATCAACAGAAATTTTGGTATTGCAACCATCCATTCAAAAATGTGTAATAGTTTTCCCGATGATTGGAGCAAAGCAGAACCGATACAAATAGAAACCATTGAATCCATTCATAAAGCTTTGAGTGGAGAAAAAATGAAATATGAAGCGACTCCTAATTCTAATAATCGTTTAGGAATAGCAGAAGGGAATTTGGTTGGCGGAAATTTAAAAACACTGGAAACGCTTGCCGGCTCAGCTTCTGATCTGTATACTGCCGGGAAAATTTTATTTGTTGAAGATACCGGGGAATATATGTACAGCATTGACCGGATGTTCTGGAGTTTAAAGAGAACGGGTAAATTATCTCGCTTGAAAGGATTGATCGTCGGTGGATTTAAAGTAAAAACCGATGCCGATACCGAAGATTTTGGAGAGACGTTGGAGCAAATTGTTCTGGAAAAAATACAGAATTACAAATACCCGGTGTGCTTTGATTTTCCTGTAGGGCATCAGAAAAATAATTTTGCGCTGAAGTGTGGAATCAAGTATAGGATTCATATAAGCACAGATTCTGTAAGTTTGAAAGAAATATAGATATGGTTTGAGTGTTGATTTTATAACAATCAAACCATCAAACAATCGAAAAGTATTTATGATCAAAACCCCACCATATTTAAAAAAGGGAGATACGATCGGCTTAGTTTGCCCCGCTGGTTTTATGGCTTTGGAAAAAGTGCAGGCCTGCATTCAAACTTTGCATGAATGGGGTTATCATGTAAAAGTTGGTGCAACTGTTGGAAGCAATTCTGAAAATTATTTTTCCGGCACCGATGAAGAACGGTTAGATGATTTCCAGCAAATGCTGAATGACGACCAGGTGAAAGCGATCCTTTGTGCCAGGGGCGGCTATGGAACTACCAGGATCATCGATGGCATTCGCTTTAAAAAATTTGAAGAACAACCCAAGTGGATCATCGGATTCAGTGACATTACAGTGCTGCATTCGCATTTATATTCCAACTATTACATTTCATCACTTCATGCGCCGATGGCTTCTGCTTTTAGCAATGGCGGGGCAGAAAATGAGTTTATATTGTCGCTTAAAAATGCGCTGGAAGGGAAAAAACTAAAATATCAATGTGCCGTTCATGAATTCAACAGAAAAGGAGAAGGCATCGGCGAATTGGTGGGCGGTAATTTAGCTTTGCTCACTCATCTTATCGGCACAGATTCAGATATCAAAACCAAAGGAAGGATTTTATTCATTGAAGATACCGGGGAATACCTTTATAATATTGACCGGATGATGTATCAAATGAAACGAAGCGGGAAGTTGTCAAAACTTGCCGGATTGATCGTGGGAGGTTTCACAGATATAAAAGATACAGAACGGTCTTTTGGAAAAACTGTGTATGAGATCATCAACGATGTAGTAAAAGAGTATGATTACCCGGTTTGCTTCGGCTTCCCGGTAAGTCATGAAAAAGAAAATTATGCATTAAAAATAGGAGTGGGGTATAAACTGAAAGTGACAAAAAGCAAAGTACTGTTAGAAGAATAATTAAAAAAGGAGCATAAAATAGTTATGCTCCTTTTGCTTTTAAATTAGTTACATACGATTGAAGTAATCTTTTATTTTATACGGCAGATTATTATTGATATCTCCTGTGAGGCAATTAATGATCTCTTCTTCTGAAGGCGGAAATTCCTGTTTCCGATTTACTTCATCTCTATCACTATCACTTAATGCTCTTTCGTCACCTGTATAGGTTGTAAAATCTGTATACCAGTCATCGTTGCTCTTCAAAATATCTGTCCATATGATATGACCATTTTCATCTCTCACTGTTATCTGTAAGGAGCCTTCGGAATGCCTGGTTCTTTGAGTAGTTGTGATTTTTGCTTTCACAGTTCCATATACTTTTACTATGGAGTCGGGTTTATAAACAATCTCTTTGGTGACAACCTGTTTCGATACTTCTCTGGTTTTCCTGGAATCGTTGAATCCTCCGATGATAACATTCTGGAATTGCAATTCTACCACACGATCTACACGAACATTGGAATTTCTTGCTTCGGCAGGTGAATAAAATTTCACAAACTGGTTGCCATTATTATACTTCAGGGTATGCAGCAACTGGTCATCTACATTTTTATAATCATAATTATAGGAACTGTATTTAAAATCGTATCTCGTTGTCGGAAGCACTACCACATTGGTTACTGCATAATCATATGCTTCATTCATTTTATTTATTACGTCGATGTTACCCGGCTTGAATCTGAGCGCAGCCTGGAATTCGCTATAAGCATTCTTGAAACTTTGTTTATCATTTTTATCCATCCATGCTAATCCTCTTTCAAACCTGGCATCGCCAGCTTTTTCTGCATAGGTGGTCAGGTAAGAAGAATAATCAGTCGGGTTTACTAATTGATATACCTGTGGCGATCTGAAAATAGCATCATATAGATTTTGCAGGGAAGTATATTCATGGTAGATCCATTCCCATTTCAGGTCATTACTGCCTGCAGCATAATTAGCAATGTTTTTTTCATGATCGTTTACTGCAAAACGATACGCATCAGTGATGGTGCTTTGTAACGATTTGTTGTTGGGATCTTTCTGTAATTTTTTTGCAGCTACCGTTACCGCTTCATCATAATTGCCTTTTTGGTAGAGTTTGCTGGCCGATTTACAGCTTACCAGGAATGTTACAACAGATAAAATAAAAATTGTGTAAAGTTTGTTTTTCATAAATACCTCCATTTGGATATTGGATATTCAAAAAGATCTCCAATTAAATTGCAAGAAGGGGAATTATACTTTAATTAACAAGAGGAAAATCAAGTAGGGAAATTACGGAACTCCTGTTATCAATATTTCAGGATATCTCTTATAAAATTGTGATACTCGTCAAACGAAGGAAGGTTGTTATGCCCGCCTCCATGTATCCGTATCAATGTGATCTTACCCGGGTTTAATTTTTGTAAGGCTTCGCTGTTCCGTATGGGAATGAGCCAGTCTTTGGTACCATGAATAATATACGTGTGACAACTTACCTGGAGAATCCATTTGTCAGTGCGCAAATGATAGCGCAATACAAAACGAACTGGTAATATGGGCAAAAATCGTTCGGCTACTTTCCTAAAACTGTAATAGGGTGAATCAAGAATTAAGAAACGGGGTTTGTTTTCGGAAGCAATTTTAGTTGCAAAACCGCTGCCAATACTTCTTCCATAAACAATGATATGTTGTTCTGTATATTTTTCCGCCAGGCTTTTATACACAAATTGCATGTCATTCAGCATGTCTTTTTCACTTCTTGTTCCGGTACTTTTCCCAAATCCACGATAGTCAACCAACACCACATCATAATCATAGCGATAAAAATCCCGGGCATATTTGGCCCAACCTTTAATGCTCCGGGTATTACCATGAAAATACAAGATCAAACCTTTCGGATCTTCCCTGTAAAAATGCAGACCATTGATCCGCACTCCGGGTGCTACATCAAAAAAATATTCCTTGAAAGGAATATCGTATTTGAATTGAAAATCCTGCTTTAGCTTTTCCGGCTTGAAAATGAATTTCTCCTGGAAAAAATAAATAACAGCGGATAAGAGAATAAGTCCGGCGATAATATCAATAACCAGTTTTGGCACAGGAAATAAAATTTAGCTATAGAAACTCCTGTCGGGAGCAGTGACCGGAAATTAATCCTCTACCCGTTTCAGTTTGAGGTTGGTTACGGGAGCTACGATCAGCGGGAATTTTTCCACAGTAACATTTGCCACATCCAATCCAAAGCCACGTTCTTCTGAAAGACTGATCTCTTTTAGGAAGAAATACAATTTCATAACGATCCTTTCAAGGAATGGCAACTCATTGTCCTGGCTCAGGTATTTTTCCATCACGATAAATTGAAAATCGCCAACGATATTATTGCTGGCAAGACTTTCATAACGGCTGGCAATATTGACTTCCTTATTGGCCACCAGGTCTTCCACCACTTTCCGGAACATTAGATTGATGCGGGGCTCCATGCGGAATCCTAACCTGAAATCCACCCGGATAATATCATTCGGAATAATGTGTTCCACTTTGTATTCGCAGGTGTATGGATCATCCACTGTGTCCACATGTACAAACCAGTAAATATCGGCCCGCTTGGGTTTTTTATTTAAAATAGAATAAATGATCTTATGTTCGATCTCCTTGGGATTATTGGCGCTGGTAAGATAAACAAGATGCGTGGCATATTTTGGAACGGAACGGTCATTGCTGAGTTCCTGAATTTTGGGAATATAATGATCCAGGCGGACAAATTCCACATACCTGTTTTTGATCTTTCTGGCCCTGTACCAGATATACATCACACAGAACATTAGCCCGCCAATGATCACTGTGATATATCCGCCATGAGTAAATTTTTGTAACAAGGCAAATAGATAGCCGCTTTCAATAACGGCATACCCGATAAGAAATATCCAGATGAGGTAAGATTTTACCCGATGGGCTATCAGAAAATTTGCAAACAAAATAGTTGTCATCAGCATGGTCACAATGATAGCAAGACCATATGCCGCCTCCATCCTGGTAGAAGTTTGAAAATATAAAATCACTCCAATGCAACCGAGAAACATCATGAAGTTGATACTTGGAATGAACAACTGACCTTTTTCCTCTGAAGGATAACGGATACGCAGTTTAGGCCATAGATTCAAACGTAAGGCTTCGCCAATAAGCGTATAAGAGCCGGAGATCATAGCCTGGCTGGCAATAATAGTTGCAGCTGTAGCAATGATAACGCCTGCCAGTACAAACCAATGGGGCATCAAATCATAAAAAGCATTGATGTTGTATTGTTGTTTTACTGCTGCAGTGATCACCAATCCGGAGTGATGTTTCAAAAGCGAGGCAGCCTGTCCCATATAATTCAGCAACAGGCAGGTTTTTACAAAAATCCAGGAGATGCGAATGTTTCCCCGTCCACAATGCCCCAGGTCACTATAAAGTGCTTCAGCACCGGTTGTACATAAAAATACTGCTCCCAGCAGCCATAAAGATTGCGGATAGGTCCTTATAAATTCAATGGCATAGTAGGGATTGAAAGCACGAAATATTGAAAAGTCATCAAACGCATGCATGGCTCCCAGAATTGCCAACATGCTAAACCATATAGCCATGATTGGGCCAAATAGTTTTCCTATGGAAGCAGTGCCGAATTGTTGCATGAAAAAGAATAGCACCAGTATGCTGATAACAATATAAAGAATGGTCACATCTCCTTCCCGGATATTTAGTAACGGTAATTTACCAAGGCCTTCCACGGCAGAAGTAATCGAAATTGGTGGTGTGATCATGCCATCTGCAAGTAATGCAGCTCCACCTACCATTGCCGGAATAACGAGCCATTTCTTCTGTCTACGCACCAAAGCATATAAAGCAAAAGTGCCACCTTCACCTCTGTTGTCTGCTTTTAATACCAGCCACACATATTTAATGGTAGTTTGTAGAGTGATGGTCCAGATAATACAGGATAAACTTCCAATGATCAGCTCTTCATTGATCAGCCTTCCGTTGATGATTGCATTAAATACGTAAAGTGGGGATGTACCAATATCTCCATAGATGATCCCTAAAGCTATGATCAATCCTGCGAGGGTGACTTTGTTCGTCGGTATTTTCACTTTCTGCGGTTGTGGTTTGGTCCTGGTACAGATTTTTATTCTGTAGGGATATGCCTACAAAGGTATAGGCAATTTTTTTTATGAAGTATCGGAATTATTTTGAGGCATTTTTACCGGAGCCGGAACGGAACCTGGTTCTTTAAAAATTGTTATAAATGACTGTGGACTTGCTTTTATGGCCGTATCATCATCAAAAAAAATGCAGGTTTTGACAGGTAACCTGTAACTTTATTCACTTAAAAAACGATGCACTATGAATACGGGAAAATGGTTCTTTGCTATTGTGTTTTGCGCAGTGAGTTCCCTGGTTTCAGCCCAAAAAATAGTTTATTCTGAGCCGGAAAGAGAAGATACCCGGCGAATGAATTTCGATATCGTGGGTAAAATTGACGGAAATTTTTTGGTGTATAAGAATATACGGAACAGCAATTCTATCGTCATTTTCAATGATGAAATGCAGCAAGTCGCAAAAGTGGAACAGGATTACCTGCCGGATTATGACCGTATGATCAATGTGGATTTTTTTGCTTACAGCAATTTTTTTTACATGATCTACCAATACCAAAAACGAAATATTGTTTATTGTATTGGTGTGAAACTGGATGGTAACGGCAAGCGGGTATCTGACGTGATGGAAATGGACACAACCCGGATCGGCTTTGCCGCCAATAATAAAATTTATACAGTACTCTCCAGCGAAGATAAAAGCAAGCTCATTGTATTT
Source organism: Chitinophagaceae bacterium (assembly GCA_035550155.1). GTDB lineage: Bacteria > Bacteroidota > Bacteroidia > Chitinophagales > Chitinophagaceae > UTBCD1. The sequence continues at coordinate 10,688 of DASZPW010000239.1, forward strand.
AAGATTAATAGCAAGAATAAAAAGATGTACTACATGACCACCATGTTGTACGACAATAACCTTCAGCTTCTGAAGAAAAGCCGTTTGTCCATTCCAATGGAGGATCATGATGATTTTCTAAATGAATTTTATCTGGACAATGACGGCGACCTGGTTTTTACCAAATTTTTGCGAAGCAATAATGACAATATTTCTGAAGCTTCCTTTGTCATCAAGCCGGCTATGGACGATACGCTGATTGTGAATGATCTCAAGATCGACAAGACCTATTTGGATGAAATCCATATAAAAGTGGATAATTTCAACAAGCGATACCTGCTCTCTTCATTTTATTATCGCCAGAGGCGTGGTACTATTGACGGATTTTATTTTTATATATGGGATAAAAATACATCCAGTTTATACCGCCAGGATACGATCATCTTCAGCGATGATCTGAAAAAAGAAGCCAGGGGAGAAAACAGTACCAAAATGGCCTTCAATGATTATTTTATCCGAAACGTAATAATCAAAAAAGACGGGGGTTTTTTGATCGCAAGCGAAAGTTATTACACTACATCCCGGTATAATAACTGGAACCGATGGGATTATTTATATGGAACCCCATTTGTTTCTCCATGGGGTTATTATTACTATTCTCCGTATTACAGTAATCTTTGGTGGAATTCCCGATACAATAACAATTCAAACGTCAGGTTTCATGCAGACAATATTGCTGTTTTATCTTTTGACGCAGCCGGGAAATTGCAGTGGAGCAACGTCATCGGAAAAAGCCAGTATGATGATCAGTCAGATGATGAGCTTTCTTATCAATTGATGAACACTGGTGACCAGCTGCACTTTCTATTTAACGATCTGGAAAGAAGAACAAACCTGCTGAATGATTATACAATTTCCCCGGAAGGGCAACTGAATCATAACCCGACATTGAAAAACCTGGACAGGGGTTATGAGTTTATGCCGAAATACGGGAAGCAGGTCAGTGCCAGGCAAATAATTATTCCCTGCATTCACAGGAATCTTATTTGCTTTGCAAAAGTGGATTACAATTAAATGAATTGAAATCATCCATTATCCGTGGTCAACATATTTAAACAAAAAAGCCCTGCAAATTTATTACTGTTGCTGGTATTCGGGATCCTCATCAAATTTCCGATGTTCCGGCATCAGCATATCCCTGTTGCAGCACCCAGCGATGGGCCATTATTCATCCGGATATTGGAGTGGTTACAACCAATAAGCAAATCGTTTCACGCAATTTATCCTGTACTGGCATTTGCATTGTTATTTATCCAGGCAATTTCTTTGAATCAGTTTATCAATAACCGGAGGCTCTTAAATTTCCCCACATACCTGCCGGGAATGTCTTATATGCTGATCACATCGCTTTTTCCTGAATGGAATAATTTTTCTGCAGCTCTTTTGATCAACACAATTCTATTATTCATTTTATCTGGATTGTTCAGAATTTACAATCAGCAACATGCAAAGGGCACTATCTTCAATATTGGTTTAGCATTGGGTATCGCCAGTTTCCTGTTTCTCTCATCGCTGGCTTTTGTGGTGTGGGTGCTGCTGGCTTTGGCTGTCATGCGCCCATTCAGGCTGAATGAATGGCTGCTTTGTATTCTTGGCATCACAACTCCTTATTATTTCTACGGCGTTTATCTGTTCGTATCCGGACATTGGAGCTGGAATAACCTCATTCCATACTTAACTGTGAATATTCCTGAAGTGAAACAGTCTGCCTGGGTGGCGGGCAGCGCCTTTTTAATTGCGGTGCCTTTTCTTCTCGGCGGTTACTATGTGCAGGAAAATTTGCGTCGAATGTTAATTCAGGTGCGCAAGGGGTGGAGCTTACTGTTATTGTATCTATTAACAGCCATGCTGGTACCGTTTGTTAACACGAATTCTAATTTTGAAAACTGGATCCTGGCTGCAATTCCTTTTGCATCATTTCATGCTTCAACGTATTTGTATTCAAAGATGAGGTTGATTCCGCTGATCCTATTTTGGCTTACGGCAGGCTTCATTCTTGCTTACCAATATTACGGACCCGGTTGGTAAATGGTGGGTTACCTTATCGGTTACTGTTTTATCTTTGTGCTACAGCAAAAATTCAAGTATGAAATTCGGAGTGGTAGTTTTTCCCGGTTCCAATTGTGACAGAGATATGCAGGATGCATTGACTTATGATCTTGGACAAAAAGTGATCATGCTATGGCATAAAGACAGGGATCTTAGTCAATTTTCAACAGAAGATTGTATCGTGTTGCCCGGCGGATTTTCTTATGGTGATTATTTACGTTGCGGTGCCATTGCACGTTTCAGCCCGATGATGCAAAGCGTTATTGAATTCGCCAATGCCGGCGGGAAAGTTTTTGGTGTATGTAATGGGTTCCAGATTCTATGTGAATCACATTTGCTTCCCGGCGCATTATTAAGAAACGGTAACCAGCAATTTGTAAGTAAAAACGTTTTTATCACTAACGAATCGGGTAGTGTTTATAAAATACCGATCGCACATGGTGAAGGAAGATATTATGCTGATGAAAACACATTGAATCGGCTCGAATCGAATGGCCAGGTGATCTTCAGGTATTGCGATGAAAACGGAACAATCACAGTAGGATCGAATCCTAACGGCTCTCTTAGAAATATTGCGGGTATTTGTAATGATACCCGAAATGTGTTTGGTATGATGCCACATCCGGAAAGAGCCTGTTCCGTTGCCTTGGGCAATACAGACGGCCGGGAGATCATTAAAAACTTGCTCATGGCAACGCAACTTGTTTATTAAAAGAAGCATCTTATCACTGTATAATCCTGTTTGTCCTTTTTCATTGCATCCCAACTGATTTGTTTTTAATTTTAACAGTTACTATTCTTATTAATACAGACTTTTGTAACAAGATTATTTTGAATGAACATTATGAAAAATTTACTTACGATTATTTCGCTATTTATGATCGGTATCCAGGCGCAGTCACAGGGCCTGAACCCGGTAAGCTGGAATTTTACATCTAAGAAAACAGGTGACAAGACGTATGAGATCCACCTGACAGCAACCATTCAATCCGGATGGCATCTGTATTCACAAGTTCAACCTGATGATGCAATTGCCATTCCAACCGGCATCACGTTTAATGCAAACCCGTTATTGACAATGGAAAAAAAAGTGAAAGAAGTCGGGAAAATGGAAAAATTTCATGATGAGAAACTGCAGCTTTCTGCCAATCAATATTCCGATAAAGTGGATTTTGTTCAGGTAGTGAAATTGAAAGCGAATGTAAAGACAAACATCAGTGGAAGCGTAGAATATCAAACCTGTGATGACAAAAAATGCCTTCCGCCCAAAACGGTTAATTTTAGCATTGCTGTCAAATAATATGAATCAGTTCATGTAACGATACAACGGGTTCCTGAAAAGAGCTCGTTATTTTTTTAATAGCTGTAAGATGTATCTCAAAACCAGGTTCGCCATATTTCTTCTTTTTTTATTTTGTTTTGCTACGAAAAGTTTTTCGCAAGATGTTGTGTCACCATATCATTGGGAAGTTACTGCTGAGAAAAAAGGAGAAGCTGTTTATGAACTTACCTTCTCTGCAAATGCAGTAAGCGGATGGCAGTTGTATGGACCGAATCAGGTATTAGGCGATGTGAAGATGGCGGAATTACTTTTTACAGATTCAAGCATCAGGCAAACAGATGGTTTTACTGAAACAGGCGTTTCAAAAAATATTAAAAGCAACATTTTTGAGAACCAGGAGGTAAAAGTTTTTGAAGGAAAAGTTCAATGGAAAGCCGTTATTCAGATTTCCGGAACAGTGCCGGCTCAATTGCAGGGAAAGCTGAATTATTCTTATGGAAGAAATGATGAGTTTTATCCTTCTACGCCTTTCACTTTTGTAATAAACCTCGAAGGAGGCGTTGCTTCCACAACCAGGATTTTAATTCCCACTATAGACATTGATCACCCGGTGAATGATTGCGGTGATACGATCAAAAAAGATAGCAACCTTTTTGTCATCTTCCTGTTGGGATTATTAGGTGGCTTCATCGCATTACTGACTCCCTGTGTGTTTCCCATGATCCCGCTGACGGTTTCTTTTTTTACAAAACGAACTGAAGAAAAAAAGAAAGGGATAGGTGGAGCGATGCTCTATGGTTTTTTTATTTTTCTTATTTACGTTTTGATCACCGTTCCTTTTCATATTGCCGGCAAAACAAATCCCGATATATTCAACAACATTTCCACCAATGTATGGCTGAACCTTTCCTTCTTTGTGATCTTCGTGGTCTTTGCTATTTCATTTTTTGGCTATTTCGAGATCGGTTTGCCGTCAGGATTTGCAAATAAAATGGGAGCTAAATCAGGTATTGGAAATTTTGCAGGAATATTTTTTATGGCATTGACTTTGGCCATTGTTTCATTTTCTTGTACCGGCCCAATACTCGGAACTTTATTAGCAGGAGTTGCTGAACAAGGCGCATGGCCGCTTACCATCGGCGCTGCCGGTTTTGGATTAGCATTAGGGTTACCTTTTGCCATTTTTGCTTTATTCCCTAATTGGCTGCATTCAATTCCCAAATCAGGAGGTTGGTTGACAGATGTAAAAGTGGTTTTAGGTTTTATCGAATTGGCTTTGGCTATTAAATTTTTGGCCAATGCCGATAATGTAAAGCAATGGGGATTTTTAAAACGGGAAGTTTTTATTGGACTTTGGATTGTGATAGGAATCCTTATCGTTTTGTATTTATTGGGCTTAATAAAGTTTTCTCATAGCTCACCGGTAAAAAAATTCAGCAAGACGAGAATTGCTTTTCTAATAATTTTTATTGCGGCAACATTATATCTTATCCCTGGAATTACAAATACGCAATGGGCAAAACTGAAACTGATCAGCGGATTTCCGCCGCCTGTATGTTACAGCGTTTATAAACAACCGGTGAATTGCGATAAACCATTGTTGGATTATGAGCAAGCCATAGAATTGGCAAAAAAAGAAAACAAACCTGTTCTGATCGATTTCACAGGTTGGGCTTGTGTCAACTGCCGCAGGATGGAAGAAAAAGTTTGGACCAAGCCTGATGTGGAGAAAATGATGCGCAATGATTTTATTCTTGTTTCACTATATGTGGATGAACGAACTAAATTACCTGCTTCGCAACAGATGGTTTATAAAGCAAAAAATGGCAGTGAAAAATCTATTGTCAGCATCGGCGATAAATGGACGGCATTCCAGATCGATAATTTTAATGCCACTTCTCAACCGCAATATGCCATCGTGAGCCCTGATGAAAAAGCGTTAGCGAAAACAAAATTTTATACACCGGATGCTCATGAATTTGCTTCCTGGCTTCAATGTGGTTTGGATGCATTTAAGAAAAGTACTGCAAAATAAACCTGGTTAATTCGATCGCATAAAAAAGCCCCGAAAGCAATTCCGGGACTTTTTAATTAGGTGTCATTCTGTAGCAGCCTACACTCGGCAAGCAATATGGAAAAACTCTTTTTCGAAATAAGAACTTTTCCGGTTGAGGTTGGAGATACAGAATGACAAGAGCTTATTTCTATAAAGCAATTTGTTTTTGCATCATCAGTTTTCTCAGGTTAATGAGACCATAGCGCATACGGCCCAGCGCTGTGTTGATGCTGCAATTGGTAGCTGCTGCAATTTCTTTAAAGCTCATATCTGCATAGTGGCGCAGTATGATTACTTCCCGCTGATCTTCAGGCAGGCGTTCCAGCATTTCACGAACACGGTCGTGACTTTGACGACGCATCATCGTGGTTTCGGCGCTGTCTTCAGAAAAATTCAGCACTTCAAAAATGTCTTTGTCTTCCCCGTTGCGGATCGTTGGGGTCCGTTTTACTTTACGGAAATGATCTACGCAAAGATTGTGTGCAATACGCATGGCCCAGGGAAGGAATTTTCCTTCTTCTGTGTAGCGTCCACTGCGCATAGTGTCAATGATGCGGATAAAGACATCCTGGAAAATGTCTTCTGCCAGGTATTTGTCTTTTACGAGGAACAGGATGGACGTGTACAATTTGTCTTTGTGACGAAGCACCAGGGCTTCCAAAGCGTCCAGGTTTCCATCTGTAAAAAGATGGATCAGTTCATGGTCGGTTTTCTTGTTAAAAGCTTTCATAAACTCCTACAGGTTTAGGTTGATTCGCACAAGGCGAATATTCAATGGATATTGGTTAACAAATTAATTTCAGTAAAAAATAGATCGTGTAGAAGTTTAGGCAATAGGCGAGTTACGTTTTTGGTTATTCATATTTTGGTTATTGGACTTTAAAAATAGAGCATTTTCTGAAATGACCAAACATTTGATGGTCATAAAGCCAAACCATTTCCCTAAAAAACTGTTAATCGTAGGCTGAAATTCAGAAGGATTAAGGGTTTACATTTGCAGACCACACAATGGAAAATTTAATAAAAGGGAAAAATCCCGATAAAAATACGACCGTAAATTCCGCAGAAAATATTGTCATCAAAGGGGCAAGAGTACACAACCTGAAGAATATTAGTGTGCAGATTCCCCGGAATAAATTGGTGGTGGTGACCGGTGTTTCCGGTTCGGGAAAATCTTCACTTACTATTGATACATTGTATGCGGAAGGGCAACGACGTTATGCAGAAAGCCTCAGCGCTTATGCCCGCCAGTTTCTCACAAGGATGAATAAGCCGGATATGGATTATATCAAAGGCTTGTGCCCGGCAATTGCTATCGAACAAAAAGTGATCACCAGGACTCCCCGCAGTACTGTTGGTAGCATGACAGAAATTTATGATTACCTACGGTTGTTATTTGCCCGGATCGGCAAAACCATTTCGCCTGTTTCCGGAAAGGAAGTGAAGAAAGACGATGTAGCTGATGTCCTGAATATGATCACTGGATTGAATGAAGGCGATAAAGTTTTTATCCTGATATCATTTAAGAAAAGTAAAAACCGGGATGTAAAAGAAGAGTTGAATATTCTTTTGCAAAAAGGATTTAGCCGCATTTATAAAAAAGGCGAAGTTTTACGGATCGAAGAGATACAATCCAATAATCAATATTCAATTATTGATAATCAAAGCTCAATACTGGTGGACAGGATCGTGGTAAAAAATTTTGATGAGGATGATAAACATCGCTTAGCTGATTCGATCGGTACCGCTTTTTATGAAGGCGATGGAGATGTGTACATAGAAGTGAATGGCAAAAAGAAATTTCATTTCAACAACCGGTTTGAACTGGACGGAATGCAATTTGAAGAACCGGTCCCGAATCTATTTTCATTTAATAATCCATACGGCGCTTGCCCGACTTGTGAAGGATTTTCACAGGTATTGGGAATTGACAGCGAATTAGTGATCCCCAATCGTCGTTTGAGTGTATATGAAGGCGCCGTGGCTCCGTGGAAAGGAGAAAAATTAGATTGGTGGCGGCAACAATTTATCAAAGGTGCCAAACAATCCGGTTTTCCGATCCATAAGCCGATCGCTGATCTTACCAAAAAACAATACGAAATCCTTTGGGAAGGAGATGAGCATGTTTATGGCATTGATGAGTTTTTTAAAGATGTTGAACAACAGCTTTATAAAGTTCAATACAGAGTTTTGTTAAGTCGCTATCGTGGCAGAACGCAGTGTCCGGATTGCAAAGGTTATCGCCTTCGCAAAGAAGCATTATATGTAAAGGTCAATGGGAAACATATTGGAGAACTAAGTGAATTACCTGTCAAAGATCTGAAAGCATGGTTTGATGAACTGGAAAAAAAATTAAGTGATTTTGATAAACAGGTTGCAAAGCGAATACTTATCGAGATCAACAACCGGTTGAACACTTTATTAAATGTTGGACTTGGATACCTGACGTTGAACCGGCTGGCGAATACGTTGAGCGGTGGCGAAAGTCAGCGTATTCAATTAACCAGAAGTTTGGGAAGCAATCTCACCAACTCATTATATATTTTGGATGAACCTTCAATTGGCCTTCATTCAAGAGATACAGAAAACCTGATAAGAGTTTTGAAAGAGCTTCGTGATTTGGGCAATACAGTCGTGGTGGTAGAGCATGATGAAATGATGATGCGGGAAGCTGATCACATTATTGACATGGGACCTTTTGCATCTCATCTCGGTGGAGAAATTGTTGCAGAAGGAGATTATGATGCCATCATTTCAAATCCCAACAGTCTTACCGGAAAATATTTGAGTGGAACATTCAAAATTGAGCCGCCTAAGTCAGTGCGAAAATGGAACACTTCTGTTACAGTGGAAGGAGCGAAGCAACATAACCTGAAAAATATTACTGTTGAATTTCCATTGAATGTTTTATGTGTGGTGAGTGGGGTAAGCGGCAGTGGCAAGACGACACTGGTTAAACAAATTCTTTATCCGGGATTGAAAAAAATAAAGGGAGAGTTTGTTGATAAAGTTGGTACTCACAAAACTATCAGTGGCGATATTGAAAATATAGCGCAAATTGAAATGGTGGATCAAAATCCCATTGGAAAATCATCCAGAAGTAACCCGGTAACTTATATAAAAGCATATGATGAGATCAGGGATCTTTTTGCGAAGCAACCATTAAGCAAAATCAGAGGCTTTCAACCTAAACATTTTTCATTTAATGTGGACGGTGGCCGATGTGATACATGCAAAGGAGAAGGAGAACAGGTTGTGGAAATGCAATTTCTTGCTGATGTACACTTGACCTGTGAAGTATGTGGCGGAAAAAGATTTAAGGAAGAAGTGCTGGAAGTGCAATACAAAGGAAAAAATATTTACGATATCCTGGAATTAAGTGTAGATGAAGCCATAGAATTTTTTTGGGAAGAAAAAAGCCTGGTGAAAGCGATACAACCACTGAGTGATGTAGGATTAGGATATATCAAATTGGGCCAATCATCTGATACGTTATCCGGCGGCGAAGCGCAACGTGTAAAGCTTGCATCCTTTCTCGGTAAGGGTAAAAATTCCAATAAAGTACTTTTCATTTTTGATGAACCCACCACCGGCCTTCATTTTCATGATATCAAAAAATTATTGACCTCATTTAACTTCCTGATCGAACAAGGACATTCAATTATTATTATTGAGCACAACATGGAAGTCATTCGCAGTGCAGATTGGATCATTGATCTCGGGCCAGATGCAGGAGAAGATGGTGGAAACGTAGTGTATGCCGGCAAACCTGAAGGATTGAAAAAGGTGAAAACAAGCTGGACGGCGAAATTTATCTGATCTTTTGTGCCATCTATAATGGATTCTCAACATTAGAATCAACCTAAGTATAGTAAATCTAACTTATCATATCGGGTTTTCCCTATCCAATTCGGATGAACCAATTTTCTTATTACAAATTTTGCCATAACAATCAAATTGTTGTACTGAAAATTGTATTCGTAGATCTACCTGATTCATTTATTGATTCAAGTGATTTTATGTAGATTTCTTGGGTAAACCAGATTAAAATCTGATTAAATACACATTGTAAATTAGATTACTTCTTGCGTAAGTGATTCCCCCTAAATATTTTTACCGCCTGTTAAAATCCATTTCGAATGAAAAACGATGTACTGAGATCATTTCCATTTGATTACCCAGCCCAATGCGGCACTTATTTTTCTGAAAAAGGTTTTATGAGTAACAGGTCTTTTATTATAATGGAAGTATTGCAGTAAATCATTAAGAGAAAACATTTAAAAATCCAATCATTTTTGATAACCACCTGAAAAATCGTATCTGATGAAAAATTTTGTACTCCCTTACCTATTAACCAAACATTCATTCATTTCAGTAAGCAGCAAAAAGTTTGCAACATTTTTCAAAAAAACTTCAGTACTGAGAGTCGCTTTGATCCTGGTGATTCTTTTATGTTTCAAACAAAATTTTGCACAATCGTATTATCGCTCAAAAACAAGTGGAAATTGGAATAGTACAGCCACCTGGGAATCTTCCACTAATGGGGCAAGCTGGAATAATGCATCGACAACACCTAATTATTCCAACGCTTACAGCATAACAATTCAAGAGGGGCATACTGTTACCATTACTGCTGATGTGACTATTGACCAGGTAATGGTCGCAGCAGGAGGACAGCTCACTTTGGACAATGGAGTTGATCTTACAATTGCCAATGGAAGCAATACGGATTTTGATGTATATGGTATATTCAGAAACGGTACTGGAACATCAAATAGTGCCGGCGGAACAGTACATCAAAATAGTGGAAGTACTGTAGTGTTTGAAAACGGCAGCATATATCAACATGGATTTACAAATACGTCGGGGAGTATTCCGGTTGCAACATGGGCCACCGGTTCTACTTGCGAAATAGATGGCTATACCAGTTTTTCCGGAAAAGTTGATAATGGATTCGATCAGGATTTTTACAACTTCACCTGGAACTGTCCTAATCAAACGAACCATAGTGACATCAATTTGAATGGAGATCTTACAACCATTAATGGTAATTTCAATATGGTAAGCACTGGCAGCGGAAGCCTTCAATTAGGAGACAAGACCAATTTTTCAACTACTATTTCAGGAAATTATAATCAATCCGATGGAACATTATATATCGTCAAGAGTTCTCACACAGGTACAGTGAATCTTCTCGGAGATTTCAATATGAGTGGAGGTACGTTAAAAAGAGGTGGCGGTACCAATAATTTTAATTTTGCCGGAACAGGAACTCAAAAGATGGTTAAAACCGGAGGTTCTATCAGTGGTACTGTAAAATTTTATGTAAATAGTGATGCAACCTTAGATTTTGGAAATTATGTATTAGATGGATCAGGGCCAACATTTACAGTTAATGCAGGCGGTACTGTTATTACGGCCAATGCAGATGGATTTACTAAAAATGGTTCTTCCGGATCAGTACAGGTATCTGGTGCAATAACTTTTTCTGATGGGGCAAATTTTATTTACAATGGCATACAAAGCCAAAATGTGGGCGATGCGCTAACACAAAATACACCTGCCAATATCACTATCGAAAATACCGGTACACCCGGTAATAATATTGTTTCGCTGAAATCCAATACCACTATTTCGGGCAATCTTACCATTTCAAATGGTGTGTTGAGTGCTGAGGACCATGATCGTGATTTCACATTATCCGGAAACTGGATCAATAATGGCGGAAGTTATGCCGGGGGAAATGGAACAGTAACTTTTTCCGGAAGCAATCAAACAATCGGAGGAACAACTGTCACTGCATTCCCCAATCTTGATATAGATCGTGGCGCAAATGTGAATTTAACTAAAAGCGTAACTGCTGCTTCACTGACACTGGATGCGGCAAATGCATCCACATCATTAACACAGAATACCGGTATAGACCTTACTATATCCGGAGACGTCACAGTAAAACAACCCAGTACCAACAATGTGATCACCGCATGGTACATAAATGAAGGCACTGCGACTGTGGACGGAAGTATTACCATTGGAGGTACCAATAATAATGCTACAAGAGTGGCTAAAATTGTAACAACTACAGGTACTCTAACCATTTTAGGCGACCTTACGTTCAATTCATCAGCCGGTAATTCTCAATCGGCAGTAGTGGACATCAGCGGTGGTGCAGGTATGATCAACCTGGCCGGAAATCTTGTAACCAATCATAACAGCGGTACCTTAATTGCTGGTAATGGTGCTACATTTAATTTTAATGGAACAAATGCTCAGTCAATTCCTGTTGGTGTAAGTGATATTGTTTTTAATAATATTTATTTAAACAATACCAGTGCTGATGGAGCTACTTTGGGTGGTTCGATCACATCGGATAATGTAACTGGTGATATACGAATTAAAAAAGGCAAATTGAATACCGGTGGTTATCTGATCACTGGAAATTCGGGTAAAACATTTGAAGTTGCGGATGGCGCTACGTTTCGGCTAACCGGGACAAGTTCCCTTCCAAACGGATTCTCTCATGATATTTTCGGCACCAACAGCATCACTGATTTTGCCGGAACGGATCAAACTATCAGCTCTGGTACTTATGGTATATTAAAAACCAGTGGTACAGGTACAAAAGTTCTCGGGGGAGCTGTGACCGTGGATGGCGATGTGACTATCAGTGACGGAACTTCACTGGATGTTTCATCCAATAATTTTGGAATTTCTGTGAAAGGTAATTGGACCAACAACGGAACATTCAACCCGCAAAGCGGAACAGTGATCCTTGAAGGTACCGATGCACAGACGATCGGAGGGACTTCAACTTCTGGTTTCAAAAATCTTACGATTAATAATAGCGCCGGGGTGACCTTATTACAAAACGAATCAGTAAGCGGTGTATTAACTCTGTCAAATGGTTTATTGAATACATCTGAATCTGATCTGCTAACACTGAATGCCGGCTCCAGCATTTCTGGTGCAGGAGAAGGTAAATTTATCAATGGCCCCATGAAAAAGATCGGAAATACTCCTTTCACATTCCCCGTTGGTAAATCATCTGTATATGCTCCTGTTGGAATTTCGGCTCCTGCCTCTAACAGTGATGCATTTACTGCAGAATATATGAGAGCAAATGCAAAATTATTAGGACCCATTACTGCGTCCGGTCTCGTATTTGTCAGTGCCTGTGAATACTGGAAAGTGGAACGTGCCAATGGAAATGCCACAGTTGACGTAACATTATCATGGAGCGGTTCCAGTCCCTGCAGTGCATCCAGCTATGTAACAAGCCCCAGTCAGTTGGTGGTAGCACATTTTAATGGTACAAGCTGGAATGCATATGGTAACGATGGCGGTTATACCGGTAATGTGAGTAACGGGACGGTTACCTGGAAAAATGTATCCGCATTCAGCCCATTTACATTCGGCAGCAATAGTCCCATTGCCAACCCATTACCTGTAAAATTCGATTATGCAAAAGCTGCTATTAAAAATGATCATGCAGTACAGCTTGACTGGCGGGTACTAACAGAAAGCAATTTGAAGGATTACGAGATCGAACGATCAAAAGACGGGCAAAACTTTGAAAGCATCGGCCAGGTTTTACCAACTGCCAATAATTCTTCGGCTGCCAGTTATAGCTGGTTGGATATGACGTATGATAATTCGGTGGTCTTTTATCGGATCAAGTCGGTAGATATTAATAATGATTTCTTATATAGCACTATTATGAAAATAGACCCGGCGCAATCCGGGGGAACTCAATTCGTTTTATATCCAAATCCCGTTGTTGGCAATCAGGTTTCCATACAGGTAAATAATATCAATCCGGGTATTTATACAATCCAGGTATTCGATAATAACGGACGCAACTTGTATAGCCAAAACTTTGACCATCACGGCGGAACGTTCAGCCAAATGATCCAACTGCCTGCAGATATGATGAATGGAATCTATAGCATGCGTATTCACGGAACTAACCTGAACCTGTTGAAATCATTTATCGTAAAATAATATTTAGTACTCATAGCTCTTTAAAGAAACTGCTGCGGTATATATTACCGCAGCAGTTTTTATTTTACAATTATTTGAAAAATGGCAGATTGAAATTTTATCTCAACCGGTCTAATGCTTTCACAAGTTTTTCGTCTTTGCGTATGCCTATTGCAGCCATAATATAGCTTATGAGAACAGCAAAAACAAAAACAGCAGAAAGTGAAATACTTCCGGATAGATTTTTAATTTCAACGAAGTATAGCACGATGATCAGTACTGATAATAAAACTCCGGCAAGACAAAGCCGTAGCTGTAATTTTCTGTCTTTGTAAAGGAAAATAGTTATGAACGAAAGAAGAATTGATATTCCCGTTAATATCATCAGGGCATAAGTGCTGCCGGCATCAATGATTGCCTTTTCAATTCCGGTATTACCTTGCCGGGTTCCTGAATAAAATGGAAGTATATAGGATAAAACTGCACAGATGGTCGAAAGGAGCAACCATAAACTCTGTTGACGTTGGATCATAGCTGCAAATTTAGAATTCTAAGATCGGGATTTTTTATCAACCCAATTCAGGATACAGGGGAAACTGTTTCATCCATTCTTTTACTTCTTCGCTAACGGACGCCACTGTTTTTTCATCATCTATATTCATCAGTACTTTGTCAATGAGACCGACGACAGTTTCCATGTGTTGCTCTTTCATCCCTCTTGTGGTAATGGCCGGAACACCCACCCGAATGCCGGATGTCACAAAAGGAGATTTGTCATCGAAAGGCACCGCATTTTTATTGAGTGTGATATGAGCTCTGTCCAATGTTTCCTGGGCTTTTTTCCCTGTAATATTTTTATTCCTCAGGTCTATCAGCATTAAATGATTGTCGGTTCCTCCGCTAATGATATTATAACCACGATTTACAAATGCTTTTGCCATTGCCTGTGCATTTGATTGCACTTGTTTTGCATAGATAGTATATTCTTCACTCAACAATTCTCCGAAGGCCACAGCTTTCGCCGCAATGATATGTTCCAGCGGACCGCCCTGTGTACCGGGAAAAACAGCCATGTCCATCAAATGACTCATCATGCGGGTATTTCCTTTGGGATCTTTAACACCAAATGGATTTTCGAAATCATGCCTCATTAAAATGAGGCCGCCTCTAGGCCCACGCAATGTTTTGTGAGTAGTGGATGTAACGAAATGACAATATTCAAACGGAT
>DASZPW010000240.1:0-28948 GCA_035550155.1 Chitinophagaceae bacterium
AAGCCTACGATGCAGCCATTCAAAAATGCGTGGTACAGATGAAAGATGAATTGGAAAAAGCAAAAGAACAGGTGTTGAATGTATTATAAGATCTGAAATTGCACACCACAATACTTACTTTCCGGCGGGATTATATCTTTGTAACATGAAGCGGATAAAAATTCTTCTCTTAGTACTTACCTCCTGTACACTATACCTTTTATCCTGTACTACCGTTGATCTTTATGAAAAAGATGTGGCCATTCCGGGTCATCAGTGGAAAAGTAGTTTCAAGCCCGGTTTCACTTTTACTATAAAAGATACTACTGTTCCGTACCAGTTTTTCTTCGTGTTACGCCATACAGAAAAATATAATTACACGAACATTTATGTCAACCTGTATATAAAAGCACCAGGGACGGATAGTACCACAAAGATCCAGCGGTCATTACTGCTTGCAGACAATAACGGATGGTTGGGTAGCGGCATGGATGATATCTATGAACACCGGATTCCATTGGGAGAACCGCAATCATTGAAAGCAGGTACTTATACGTTTTCATTGGAACAGATCATGCGGGAAGATCCGCTGGAACACGTCCTGAACGTAGGTCTTCGCCTTGAAAAGAAACAATAATCCAAGATTATTTTATGCCAGATGCCGGCCGCAAAAGATTAAAAAGGATCACCATCATTTACTGGACACTTCTGTTATACATCATTGCGGCGCTGGTGTGGTGGTTCATTTCATTGGAAAAGCAGAACAGCATGATGGAAGGATACAAGATCCATCAATTAAGCAATACTATTGACAGCACAAAAACTCCTCAGCTCTACCAGTCAGAGCTCGATATGATACATGAGGATCATGGAAAAAACAGGACCAAATACATTGGAGAAGGAAGTATCTTTTTTCTTTTTATAATCATTGGTGCCGTATTCGTATATCGCTCAGTGAGGCGGCAATTTTATATGCAGCTGCAACAGCAAAATTTTATGATGGCCGTTACGCATGAGTTAAAAACACCGATCTCTGTAGCCAGGCTGAACCTGGAAACAATGCAGAAATATTCTCTTGATCCTGATAAGCAAAAAAAACTTATCCGGATGACCCTGGAAGAAACAGCCCGGTTGAATTTTCTTACCAATAATATTTTAGTGTCTTCCCAGCTGGAAGGCGGCGGCTATCAATCTTCACATGAAGAACTGGATTTCTCCGATCTGCTGAAAGATTGCATCCAGGATTTCCGCAATCGTTATCCGGACAGAAATTTCGCCGAACAAATTGAACCGGATATGGAAGTGAAAGGCGATCCTTTATTATTACAAATACTCATTAATAACCTCGTTGAAAATGCGCTGAAATATTCTCCGAAGGAAAGCCCGGTAAAAGCGATTTTAAAAAAGGAAAATGCCGGCGTTCAATTGCAGATCATTGATGAAGGCCCCGGCATTGCAGAAGATGAAAAGAAAAGAATTTTTACAAAATTTTATCGGATTGGTAATGAAGCAACCCGTAAAACGCAAGGCACCGGTCTGGGGTTGTATCTTTGCAGCAAGATCGCCAGGGATCACAATGCCGACATTCGGGTGACAAACAATATTCCTCATGGCGCTAATTTTACCATTACATTTTATGACTAAATATGAATAATGAAACTAAAAAGCCGTCTATTTTGCTGGTAGAAGATGAAGAGAATCTGCATGAAGCTCTGAAACTGAACCTGGAGTTAGAAGGATATGAAGTCACATCCGCCCACGACGGAGCAGCAGCTATTAAGGCGCTTCAGGCGGAATATTTTGATCTCATCATTCTTGATGTGATGTTGCCGGAAATTGACGGCATCAATGTAACAGAAACCGTTCGTTTGAATAATAACCAAGTGCCTATTTTGATCCTTAGCGCCAAGAATAGCAGTGCAGATCGTGTGTTGGGATTAAAAAAAGGAGCCGATGATTATCTCACCAAGCCATTCAATCTTGAAGAGCTTTTGCTAAGAGTTCAAAAGCTTATCGAAAAAAATAAAAAGCTACAAGATAAAACCACTATTGCGGACACTTACACTTTTGGCGACAATACTATTGATTTCAAAGCACAGGAAGCCACTACAAAAAGTGGAAAAAAATTGCAACTAAGCAAAAAAGAAACCATGTTGCTGAAGCTGCTGATCGAAAACAAAAATGAAGTGGTGCCAAGAGAAAAAATATTACAGGTGGTTTGGGGTTATAATGTATATCCCACCACAAGAACCATCGATAATTTCATTCTGAACTTCCGGAAATATTTTGAAGAGGACAGCCGCAATCCTAAATATTTTCACTCGGTAAGAGGTGTAGGATATAAGTACAGTGAATAAATTAAAAAGTAAAAAATCAAAATTCAAAAAAGTAGAGGTTTCATCTGATTGTTTTTGAATTTTTACTTTTTACTTTCAAATATCCCCCAATTGCGGCCGCATTAAAATTTCCTCTACACAAGCCTGTGGCGAAAGTTGGGAAGAGGCATAAATCATTTTAGCAACATCCTCTGTTTCCATAAATCTTTTTTTATCAATGCCGCTTGATACCCATGAATCCGTATAAGCAGCTCCTGCAATGACAGCGGTTACTTTAATTCCATACGGCATCATTTCCTCCCGCAGGTTTTTTGAAAAGCCAAGCAATGCAAACTTGCTGATGCTGTAAGCGCCGCCGTTTTTATAAGCTTTTAAGGAAGCAACAGAACACATGTTAAAAATATGACCGTTCTTTTGTTGTATCATTTTTGGCAACAGGCTTCTTGTCAAATGATAAGCGCTGTATAAATTCGTATCGACCTGGTTTTCCAATGCTCCATCCGGCTCATCATGTACACTTCCCGGAACAAAAGAACCGGCGTTATTAAATAAAACATCAATTGAAATTCCCAAACTCAGGATCCAATTCCCCAATGCGATGGCATTTTCCTTTTTACTTAGATCAAATGGTTTGGCTTTGATCGTTACATCGGGATATTTCATCATCAGCTCTTCCATCGCTTTATACAAAGCCGTTTCGCTCCTGGAAGACAGGTACAGATTATGTCCATGAGCAGCAAATAATTCTGCTGTTGCTTTTCCTAATCCACGGGATGCACCGGTGATGATAACATTCATAATTAAGCTATACGATTTGAATTTATATATAAGCAAGTTACTTATGAAAATCGTAATTCTTATATCGTAAATTGCAGTGATGAAATACCGCCATCTTTTTTTCGACCTGGATCATACCCTTTGGGATTTTGAAGCCAATGCCCGTGCAACGCTTGCCGAATTATTCAAGACAATGCAGTTGCAGGAAAAAGGAGTGACAGACTTTGAATTGTTTTACAATAATTATTTACAGCATAACGAAAAACTCTGGGAACGTTACCGAAACGGATTTATCAAGCAGGATGAACTAAGAGTAAAAAGAATGTGGCTGGCCCTGCTGGATTTCAAAATTGCCGATGAAACTTTAGCAAAGGAAATGAGTACGCAATTCCTGGATCAGTTGCCCACCCGGAAAATCCTTTTCCCCCACGCCATTGAGTTATTGGAATATTTGCAAAACAAGAATTATGAATTGCATCTCATCACCAACGGGTTCGAAAAAACGCAACACAGTAAATTAAAATACTCTGGCCTGAATGTATTTTTTAAAGAGATCATCACTTCTGAAGGCTCCAACAGCTTAAAGCCGAACAAAGAGATCTTTGATTTTGCATTGGAAAAAACCAAAGCGTCGAAAGATCAAAGCATCATGATCGGTGATAGTATTGAAGTGGACATCATCGGGGCAATGAATGCCGGCATGGACCAGGTGTTTGTCAATCACCTGAACATTACGACGGAGATCAAACCAACTTACACCGTTCATTCATTAAAAGAAATGGAAACAATTTTTTGATTGAGAAATTACCAGGTTGCAATTACTGAGACTCCACCCTGAACTTTATCGCCAATCTTTACCTGCACTTTTGCATCCAAAGGCAACAAAAGATCTACACGAGAACCAAATTTTATAAATCCCATTTCGGCTGTTTGTTCCACTTTTTGTCCGGCCCGCAGGTAGTTAACTATTCGCTTTGCCATAGCGCCGGCTATTTGTTTTACCAATAACTCTTTCCCGCTTTTCCGATATACAACAGAGTGCCGTTCGTTTTCCGTAGAAGACTTCGGATGCCAGGCAACAAGATATTTTCCTTTATGATATTGACTATACAATATGTCGCCGCTGACAGGATTGCGGTTGAGATGTACATTCAGCGGACTCATGAAAATGGAAACCTGTATTCTTTTGTCTGTGAAATATTCATCCGCCTGTATCTCTTCTATCACCACCACTTTACCATCAGCAGGTGCAATGATCGCATCTTCCCGATGCGTCAATACTCTTTTAGGAACCCGGAAAAAAGAGATCATGAAAATCAACAAAGCCAGTGTAATAATCAGAATGATCCAGCAAACAAAGGATGAATTAAGACTGAAAATATAAAAGGAAAGAATGTTGATTGCCACAAAAAGTATTACCGTCCAGGCAATCGATTTATATCCTTCTTTGTGAATTGTCATGAAAAATTATTGAACTGCAAAGGTAGTAATTGGCTGATAGTGGAGAGTTAATTAAAATTTATCTCAGGAAAAAATAAACATACAGCCATACAGCAGGGACAGCCAGTAATAAAGAATCGAAGCGATCTAAAAAACCGCCGTGCCCCGGCATGAAATGGCCGCTGTCTTTTACTCCTGCCATTCGTTTTAGTTTGGATTCAAAAAGATCTCCGAAAGTACCGGCAACCGATGCGATCGCTGCGATGATGGCGATTTCAATCATTGCAGGCCTGAATCGTGATACACTAAATGCAATTATTCCAACAACAACTATACTTAAAATAATCCCTCCGATTGTTCCTTCCCAGGTTTTTTTTGGAGAAATTTTTGAGAGTGGTGTTTTACCAATCATAGACCCAACTATATAAGCCATTGTATCGTTGATCCAGATGGAGATAATAATTAAAATCGGAAGAGTACCGTTCTTTATTCCCAAAAAAGTATCGCTTACATGAAGATCAGTCTTGCTATGCAAATTGATCAGCAAACCCCAGCACAAAGAAATATAAAACAGGCCAAGAAGCGCTGCGCCTAATGCCAGGATCTGAATTTTCTGTTGCAAAAAAATTCCAATTACCATCAAAGCAAAACCTGCTGCTGATAAAGGCAGAAAAAAATTTCCCCTGATCCCATAACCTCTTATTTCGTATATGGAACCACAAAACCATAACATAAGTCCATAACCCAATAACATCAATCCAATTTTGAAATAAATATGAAACGAAGAATTGCGGGTCTTCTCTACCAGTTTAAGGTACTCCCACCAGCATCCAAAATGAATGACGGAAAATAAGATCAAAAAACTCCATTGATTCCAAAGCAGCCCTGCAAGCATCACTATCACAAAGACTGCGGCAGTTAATGTTCTTGTTTTAAATGTTTGCAGGTTGAATGCCATACAAAATGAAGATGTTTATGAAAACAAATTCCCGGAAGTATTCTGAACGGGCGGTATTGGTTCCAGTCTTTCTTTATCTTTCCTGGATATATTATAAAACCATACAAACAAAGCGATCACTATTGGCAACGCAAAAATGCCCCAGAAGTTATCCGAATTTTCATTCATGGCATCTTTCAACGATTTTCCATTCAGTGTAGAAATGTAAAGAACGGTAATAGCGATGCCGTTGTTCAGGAAATGGCCGAATATATTCAGCCATATCTTCCCGGAATATTGATACAATAAACCCAGCATGATGCCAAGAAATAACCGGGATAAAAATCCATAATACGACCAATGCGCCAGGCTGAATAAAATACTTACAATGATGATCGAGAGCCACGGCATTTTTGTGGACCTTGTAAGAAAATTTTGCAGTCCGCCTCTGAATAATGTTTCCTCACATATTGCCGGCAAAATCGCCAATATAAACAATGCGATCAGGAAATCTGAAAAACTGTTAAGGCTGATAATAGATTCCACACCGCTGTTATAATCATTTTCCATTTTATCAAAAGAAATTTTCCAATTGTTGGGGATCGGGAGATGACTGTTGAAATAAGAAAGACCTGTGGAAACCAGCAATCCAAAAAATACGATCAGCAATACCAAAAAAAGTTGTGTCCCTTTTGGCGTTCCGGTAAAACCGATCAGTTTCATTGGCTTTCTATTCAGTAAAAAAGCAACGAGTACCGCAGGCAGAAAAAAGCCAACGACCGCGGTAATGACCTGAATTACTTTGAAAGCATTGGCATAAGCAGGATTGTCCATTTCAGTAGTCATCTTTTCAAAACTGGTTCCTGTCATGCCGGTCCATACGGGTATGCTGATAACTCCGGCAAGCAAAATTCCCGCAACGACAAAACCAATAAGAATAAAAAAACCTGATGTATAAGAAATACCTTTTGAATTACTGTCGTACATGATTTCTGCTATTAAATGGTAAATTTGCAGGCTCCCGCCAAAGGCGGGTAAACAAATGTAATCAGCAATTAATAATTATTAATTAATAATTGTCAATAAGGCCAAATAACGTGATGATCAAGATAGGAAACATAACGCTGCCGGATTTTCCTTTGCTACTGGCGCCCATGGAAGATGTCAGCGACCCGCCGTTTCGTTCCGTATGCAAAGCCAACGGAGTGGACCTGATGTTTACAGAATTCATTTCTTCTGAAGGATTGATCCGTGATGCTATCAAGAGCAAGCAAAAGCTCGACATTTTTGATTATGAACGACCGGTTGGCATCCAGATATTCGGCGGCGATGAAGAAGCAATGGCATTAAGTGCAAAAATTGTAGACACTGTTCAGCCGGATCTTGTTGACATCAATTTTGGATGCCCGGTAAAAAAAGTAGTGACTAAAGGGGCCGGAGCCGCCGTACTGAAAGATGTGGATTTGATGGTGCGATTGACAGATGCCGTTGTACGATCCACTTCATTACCCGTTACTGTGAAAACAAGATTGGGGTGGGATCATAACTCCATCAATATTGTGGAAGTGGCGGAACGATTGCAGGATGTCGGAATAAAAGCATTGTCCATTCACGGACGTACGAGGAACCAGATGTATAAAGGCGAAGCAGACTGGACATATATAGCTAAAGTAAAAGAAAACCCACGTATCCGGATTCCCATTTTTGGTAATGGCGATATTGATTCTCCTGAAAAAGCTTTGGAATTTAAAAATAGGTTTGGAGTAGATGGCATCATGATCGGCCGTGCTGCTATTGGTTATCCCTGGATTTTTAATGAAATAAAACATTTTGTACAAACAGGGCAACATCTTCCGCCGCCTAGCATTGAACAAAGAGTGGAAGTAATTCGCCAACACTTACATCGTTCCGTAGAATGGAAAGGATTGATTCCGGGCATCAATGAAATGAGAAGGCATTATACAAATTACCTTAAAGGACTTCCAAACATTAAAGACTATCGTTTGAAACTGGTAACTGTAAGATCCGTAGAAGAAATTGATGAAACGTTGAACGAGATCATTAGAATTTATTCCGGCTACCAGTTTCAGAGAAGAGTCGTTGAAATGGAATCAATGGCTTATAGTTGCGGATAGATTTCATCCAATCAGCTCAATTTTATTTTCATCGCTTTCATAAGTCCATAAATGGAAACCAACACCCATGTTCCTTCCAGGATCACAAATGGCCAGTAGTCAATAAGAAAAGAAGCATAACAAGCCAATGCTGCCCCGATCACATTCATTACAAAAAATAATTTACCGTTGACAGTGATCGTTTTGGTAGTGTTCAGAAAATAAGCAAGAAGAATCAGGGTCACACCGATAGTTCCGATAAAATCATTATAAGTCATAAAAGAAATTTATAGTTCATGGACTTACTTTTCCCCGATTGCTGAAAGTACATCTTTACTCAATGGTGAAATGGATGATCCGAAATAATTGGTCAGCATCCCGTTTTCATTCACCAGGTATTTGCAAAAATTCCAGGAAGGTTGCTTAGTATTCCATCCGTTTTTTGAGGAATCCGTTAACCATTTAAAAATTTCATTCTGCTGATCATTTTTGATCACTACGCTTTTTTTCATCAATGGAAATGTGACGCCATAATTGAGTTTGCAGAACTGTGCTATCTCTTCGTCCGTTCCTTTTTCCTGTTCTTTGAAATCATTGGCAGGAAAACCAATTATCACTAAACTGTTATTGTATTTCTCATACAATTTTTGCAAATCATCATATTGATCGGTGTATCCGCAATCGCTAGCTGTGTTTACCAATAATACTTTTTTACCTTTCAGCGTTGAAAAATCCAGTTCAGTTCCAGTATTAAGCGTTGCCTTCAATGAATAAAATGAAACCGGCGGTTGAACGGTTTTATTAGAACGTTCTGTTTTATTGGTACCGGTAAGACGGCTCCACCACATCCATGCCGGGTAAAGGGCTTTCAATACTTTTTGCCTGTAGGTCATGTGTTTTGAATTTATATTCGCCAATTCTACATAGCCGAAGAAAACAAGAATGAACATAAATAAAACGACTCCTGCTTTTTTCAGCCAACGATATTTTCCTGATTTATTCATTCAACATATATCTTTTAAAATTGTTTATCTCACCACCTATTTAAATTATTGCGTTGATTCTTTATAAACACCCGCTTTCCCCAGCACTATATTTCAGGTCAGCATTCAAAGCTCCGCATAGTTCTTTATCATGCTTCAGCATTTCTCATCTCAGTTTTTTCAATTGCTCTTTGCCGAAATGATTGCTTTGAGTGGCTCCGTATTCAAAATAACGGTGCAAGTTGTTTAAAGATTCAGGGATCATGATAGTGCGAATGATGCCCGTAATTTACAAATACTAATGGTACAGGAAAATTGCCTTTGATAAAGTTTCACATTTTGGTACAGGTTCATTTTTATATTTTTAGTAAAACGAATTGCGGTGCAGCATGTTGAGTTTTTTCATACCGGGCATTTTGAGCATCAGTATCACCGCTGCGGGCCGCCGCCTGCATTAGAACATTTCATTGATTTTTTCTGGGAAACGAAATTTGATACCCTGTGGAAACAATATCCAAAAGGTTTTTCGGATGCGTTATTCCCGAATATCGGCTATACCTACCTCATCAATCTCGGTACTCCATTCATTATGCAGCTGGATGAGAAAAAATTCAAAATGAGATCGGATGGTTTTTTGCCCCGGCACAAAGCCATTGAATGTTATCATCAGCCCGGCAATAAAATTTTCGGGATCAAGTTCAAGATCTCTCCTGTTATCTTTGAAAAAAAAGTGAATTTTTCAGAATACCGTGAATATATTTTCCCTTTAAGTTATTTATTGGACCCTGCGGTCATCAATAAAATAAAAAAAGCCGCTTCATTTGATGTGAGGGTAAAGGTTGCGACCAATTATTTTGAATCAATCCTAAAAAAATATTCCGGTTCATTAGAACCCATTAAGATCGTCACCACAATAGTAGATCATTGCAACCGTCATAACGATTTTACAACTCCTGTAGATGATTTTGCTAAACGATATGGTATCAGCACACGGACACTTCAACGCTATTTTGAAACTGCTACTAGCCTTAGTACAAAAAAAGTATTGCAGATACTTCGCATCCGCAAAGCAGCTTCACATTTGGCCAATTCCCCGGAAAGCTTTCATTTCAGCCAATATGGCTATTATGATCACAGCCATTTTTATAAACATCTGAAAAAGTTTTTACAGAAAAGTACATTGAAGAATCTGCAACCGCATCTTCGCCTGCTTGAAAGCCTTCATCAGTAATCTTAAACGTTTTACTTAAATCCTTTTTACTGACCGGCTCTCTGCCGTTCTTCTTCCGAACCGGTTGTTCTGCGACGGGCAGCCTGCACTTTGCTGTTTCCAAAACGATAGGTGAACGTAAGATTCGCCACTCTTGTTTCCCGGTAGGCATGCCATTTTTCAATATAGTTGTTGTAAGTAATAACCGCTTTGGGCAGATTGGTCCAGAATATATCTGTGATGTTGAAACGAAGAACACCTTTGTTTTTTAAAATAGTTTTTTGCACTCCGGTGCCTACTCCCCATTGCGGATCTAATACCATGAAACCATATTGTCCGCCTGTATTAAGTGAGGCATTCAGTTCGGCAGTCCAGCCATTTTTGAACATGAACGTATTATTCGTTCGGATATCGGCTGCAGGTTTTCCGTTGTTTAATGAAGTGCCGCTAAAGTTCCCGTTGAATTTTTGATAATAAAGATCCGCATTATTGATCATGTTCCACCATTTGTTGATGCGGACCGGAGCTGCAATAGTAACGCCATAATAATCGGATGAAGTAAGATTGATTGGTATTTGAACTGTAACATTATCCGCCGATGGAATATTTGGAAATACTTCTTTGAAGCGGGCCAGGGTAATATTCTGCTCGTCTTTGGTATGACTGTAGCTTAATGAAAAATTAAGGTTTTTCATAGTGTAACTCAGTTCATACGACCAGGTCAGTTGTGGCAACAAACCCGGATTACCCGTTGCATACGTTGACACATCAATCAGGAAAAGAAATGGATTCAATGCCGAATAACCCGGCCTGTCAATGCGGCGACTTACAGACAAGCCCAGTGTTTGATCTTCCTTCAGCTTATAATTGAAAAATGCGCTGGGAAATAATTGAAAATAACTGGAATCAAATTTTACATTTCCTATTTCCTGCTTTGTACTGATATTGGTCTGTTCACCCCGCAGGCCAACCTGGAAATTGAAATTTTTAAATTCTTTGCTGAAGTTCAGGTAACCTGCGTTATTATTTTCATGATATATAAAATGATTCGTTTTATTGACATCATTTTGCGGCGTGCCGCTGCTGACATCAAAAAATTTTGCATCGTTATCAGAAGAAACAAAACTGAGTTTAAATCCGGTTTCCAATTTAGCTCCTTTTTTTAGCGGGTTTACATAATCAGTTTTTATGGTTTCGAAATTGAGTGTTCCCTTCTGATCACCATCTAAAACATAATCGGGCTGCAGGCTGGAACCATCAAGTTTATAATATTTGGTGGCATTCACCGTCAGTGAAGTGGAACGATAAGAACCGTAATCAAGATCAGTAGTTAGTTCTTTCCCGCTGCTATCGAATGTATGTTTAAAGTTGATGTTGGCAACGAGATTGTTCGCATGATCATTGTTGGTGGCATAAGAATTAAAAGTACTGGATTCCTGTTTTTGCGGATCGATCACTACAGAGCTGTTATTGTTTACTCTTCGATAATGATTAAAGTTCCCATTGACTACAAAACCAATAATGGTTTTTTTATTTGGGAAAAAATCAGCACCAAACCTGGTTGCGTTTGTATTGAATGGCGATTTCGAATAATTATCTTTCAGGTCTCCGCCGTTATACACACCATTCTCAAAAAAACTCCTGTCCAGTAACAGATGGTTTAGTCCAACCCGGTAAGCATAATTATAATTTCCAAAAATATTTACTTTCTTATTCCGGTAATTAAACGTGGCGCCGGCATTTGCTTTGGGATAAATGCCTTGCCCATAACCGGTCGTCAATGACCCGTTAGCGCCAAGCCGCTGATCTTTTTTCATGCGGATATCAATGATGCCTGCATTTCCGGCTGCATCATATTTTGCAGATGGGTTGGTAATAATGTCAATTCGTTCAATGGCGGCAGAAGGCAATCCCTTCAGGTAATTGGTGAGATCTGCGCCTGACATCGCAGTCGGTCTTCCATCGATCATAATAATCACTCCGCTTTTTCCACGAAGGCTGATCACATCATTTTGATCTACGTTCACTCCCGGCGAACGTTCCAAAACATCCATGGCCGAACTGCCTGCACTCACAATGCTATTTTCTACATTCACTACGATCCTGTCATTCAATTTTTGGATAAAAGGTTTGCGGCTTGTCAGCGTTACATTGCTCAATTGTTTTTCTGAAACATGTAAACTTATTTTTATTACATCCGTTTGTGAAGAAGATAAACTGATCGGGGAAGAATAAGCAATAGCATAATTGACCAGGGATACTTTTACAAAGTAATTTCCATAAATAATGTTATCAAACTCTGCGAGACCGTTTTTATCCGTCAATGCAATTTTTACCAATGAAGAGTCCTGAGTTTTCCGTAATTCCACCGTGGCATTTTCCAATCCATTATTCTGATCGCCGGAAATATTTAAGAAGATCGTTCCCTGCTTTGTTTGTGCTGTTGCCATTGTAACAGCACAAATACATAACAAAACAACAAGTACTCTTTTCATGGCGCTTTTGATTTAAGGCAAATATGGAAGAAACAGAAACCGCTTCACAGTGATTATTTACTAAAAGTCCCATTATAATATGAATGGGTTAAAAAATGTTAACAGCTGTCGGATTTTTACATCAGCAAAAAATTATATTTTGAGAATTAAAAAAAGGGGCTGACTTATTTTAAGTCAGCCCCCTGAAATAAAATAATACCGCAGCGCTATAGCTTCATAAATGATTTTCCCTGCCATTGTTTCCCGTTAAACAGTTTTAAATAATAGATGTCTGCTTTCAGGGTGCTTACATCTATTGTTACCTGTTTATCTGTTCCGAGGTACACATATCGTTTCAGCACATTGCCCATCTTATCTGTCAACGTCGTAATGCTGTAGTTTTTTAACGGGCCTCCCCCGTTGCTGGCTTTACCCATAAATAATCCTGCGCTGGTTTATGAAACAGAACATACATACCGAACGCCAACATCACTGTACAGGGAAAGCCTGATCCAACTCCTAATGGCACGATAGCAATAAGAAAAATAATGGCAGCAACAATGCCTGTTTTTAAAATCCATCCTTTCAGCAGCAAAGAAATTGCTATCAATGCCTGGCAGCTTGCAATAAAACCGACACTCAGCAGAATATGCGTACTGAACCAGCCATGGATGAACTGTTTATATACATTCAAAAAACTCAGGTCAGCGTATTCCATATAAGATTGGGGGGAATGAATAGCAGTGGTCCAGTTCATCCAGCTGGCCCAGGCAAACAAAAGAAAAAAGAGCAGTCGTCCTAATCTTGCCGATCGCCAGGCAATGACCCACATCAGCAATGCTACAATATTGGAAATAATGTACAGAAGCAGGTATGTAGAATTCTCCAGCCCTTTCATTGCCGGGTAATTTTAATTCTAAAATTAAAACCTGAAGTTCGTTTTTTATCGCAATACCATCATGACCTGGATCATTTGTGCAAATGATCTTACAAAAAAACGGATGCCTTTTCCGGGCATCCGTTCATTTAAAAATTTTTTACCTGTTATTGTTTTTTAGCTCCTGCAGGTTGTTTAGTAGCAGGCTGTTTTACTGCATCCGGGTCATCACCCAGATACAAGAGATCCTGAGGCAACTGCGTCAGCTTGAGTTCTTTTGCCACTGAAATAAATATATTGTCGATCGGGAATCCCATTTCATAACTGTTAGGTCGCAGAATGAGATTATACTTTTTCTTTTCTAGAATTTTTTTGTATGCATCCACCACCTGGTTATATAGCGGCTGAGCCAGTGCGCTTCTTTTAGTATTCGACTTATTCTGTGAGATCTGTTGCCAGTACACCAGGTTCATCGCATATTTTTGACGATCGGAAGCTGTCAGATCAAGTTGCACTTTTGATTTTTTTCCCTGGGCCACTAAGACAGAATCAGCTTTATAAGTACTGTCGAGACGCTGATATTCGTTCATGTAATAGTTATATTCTTCTGTCAATGAATCCCGTTCATAGATCTGTGTAAGGCTGTCCACCTGGCGGTAACCCGGCATGGCTTGCACCATCAGGTCCAGATCAAATACCCCAACCTTCATTTGCTGTGCATGCAGGTTATTGGCTCCGAAAAGCAGTCCGGTTAAAAGAAGAGAACCTAAAAGAAATTTTTTCATAATTCACTTTTGATTTGATAATATGTTTTGAAGCCCGTCTCGCCCTGCACGGTGCCCGGCTCGATTTCGGGGCGGTAAATATAGGACTTATTCTCTCATAAATCCCTGCATTCAAACGCTGATTTACCCGATAAAAAAATTTAACTTCGGTATAGCATGACGGATGAATATTATATGATGCAGGCCCTCAAAGAAGCAAAAAAAGCGCAGGAAGAAGGTGAAGTCCCCATTGGAGCTATCGTGGTCATCAATGAAAAAGTAATTGCACGAGGGCATAATATGGTGGAGAAACTGAATGACCCTACAGCGCATGCTGAAATGATCGCATTGACTTCGGCATTTAACCTGCTGGGTGCAAAATATATTCCTGAAGCAACGCTGTATATTACAGTGGAGCCTTGCCTGATGTGTGCCGGCGCTGTATACTGGAGTAAGATCGGTAAAGTGGTGTACGGCGCTGATGATGAAAAAAACGGGTATAAAAAAACTGCAGGCGCCAACTGGCCGTTTCATCCAAAAACAGAATTGATCCGCGGAGTATTGAAAGATGATTGCGCTATACTCATGATGGATTTTTTTAAAAACAAAAGAAAATAGCTTTTAAAAAATTAAATCTTCATTTATGCGAATTGACGGAGAACAGGAAAGCACCAATGTTGATGACCGGCGTGGTATGTCCACCGGAAAAGGTTTAGTGATCGGCGGCGGAACACTCGGGATCATTTTTTTAATCATAAAACTCCTTCTTGGAGGTAATAGTAATGATCCATCGATAACTCAGCAAATAACTCAGCAGATGACCACAACTCAGGAAATGACGCCTGAGGAAAAAGCTGCTGACGAAGAAAGAGCTCATTTTGTAAAAGTAGTGTTGCATTACACAGAAGATGTATGGGATGATCTTTTTGCTAAAATGGGAAAACAATACAGGTATCCTACACTGGTTTTATTTCGTGATGCCGTGGAGTCTGCCTGCGGAAATACCAGTTCAGCATCGGGTCCGTTTTACTGTCCCGGAGATGAACAACTATATATTGACCTGTCGTTTTACCAGGAATTAAAAGACCGATTTCAATCACCCGGAGATTTTGCAATGGCGTATGTTGTAGCGCATGAAGTTGGCCATCACGTACAGAAATTATTAGGTATTGCAGATAAAGTGGAGCGAAAGCGACAACAGATGAGCGAAGAAGAATACAATAAATATTCTGTAATGATGGAATTGCAGGCAGATTTTTTCGCAGGTGTATGGGCACATCATGCACAAGAAATGAAAAACATTCTTGATCCGGGCGACATAGAAGAAGCATTAAATGCAGCGAATGCGATCGGCGATGATCGTTTACAAAAAGAAGCGCAGGGCTATGTAGTTCCTGAATCGTTTACTCATGGCACTTCTGCACAACGTGTATATTGGTTTAAAAAAGGATTTGAAACCGGCGATATCAACCAGGGCGATACGTTCAGTGACCCCTCGCTGCAATAAATTCATTTATTGTAGATTTTTCGAAATAGGGAACAATTCATAGATACGGAGTTTCATTAAACTTCATCTTCTTAATTTTGTTATCCTTTCAGAAACTATTTTGATCATTTAAAAATTTATACTTATGGCATTTACATTAGCTCCGCTTCCGTATGCACATGACGCACTGGAACCTCATATAGACACACTGACCATGCAGATCCATCATGGAAAACATCACCAGGCATATGTAGATAATTTAAATAAAGCCATTGCAGGCACTCCTAATGAAGGAAAATCATTAGAAGAATTAGTTGCTAGTGCAGGAAAAATTTCTGTTGCAGTTCGTAACAACGGCGGTGGCCACTGGAACCATAGTTTTTTCTGGGAAAGCCTGGCAAAAAATGCCGGCGGCACTCCTTCCGGAAAATTAGGAGATGCAATCAATGCAGCATTCGGGTCATTCGATTCTTTTAAAGAAAAATTCAACGCAGCAGGAATGGGAAGGTTTGGCAGCGGATGGGCATGGCTGATTGTAAAAGACGGAAAATTAGAAATAACCTCCACTCCAAACCAGGACAATCCCTTGATGGATGTAGCAGAAGTGAAAGGCACTCCTCTTCTAGGAGTAGATGTATGGGAACATGCGTATTACCTGAAATATCAGAACCGCCGTGCAGAATATCTGGGTGCATTCTGGAATGTGGTCAATTGGAAAAAGATCGAAGAACGTTTTGCAGCAGCTAAATAATTTCTTCCTCAATAAGCCGTTCTGTTTTTTCAGGGCAGTTTATTATTTAACCTGCTTCATCCATGTACGAACTGATATTAAAAAACGTTTCCCGCTTTATTGAATTGACTGAAGAGGAAAAAAAAATTTTCACTTCACTGCTCAAAACAAAGAAACTGCGCAAAAAACATTTTTTATTACAGGAAGGCGAAACGGGAAGATTCCAGTATTTTATCAACAAAGGATGCCTGAGAACCTACACAATAGATGAAAAAGGGCAGGAACACATCATTCAGTTTGCCATTGAAGACTGGTGGACAGGTGATATGTATAGTTTTCTCACACAAACCCCTGCAACACTAAACATAGAAGCTATCGAAGACACAGAATTACTTTGTATTGATAATCCTTCATTGGAAATTCTGTATCAGAAAATACCAAAGTTCGAACGTTTTTTCCGACTGCTATTACAAAATGCATTTATTGCCAATCAAAGCCGTATTATTGAATCGATGAGCCTTACCGCTGATGAACGTTATTGCAAATTCATTGAAAGATACCCGTTAATGGAGCGTCGTTTGCCTTTAAAACACATTGCTTCCTATCTTGGCATTACTCCGGAGTCCCTGAGTCGAATTCGCAGCCAGTATATAAAAAACAAGAAGGTTACTTCATAGTGCCGGCCACTTTTTACGGAACAGGGTCATACCCGCTTCCGCCCCAGGGATGACAACGGGAAATTCTTTTTATTGCCAGCCATAACCCTTTGAACACGCCATATTTTTTTAGTGCTTCCGCCGCATAATGAGAACAGGTAGGTGTATAACGGCATTTGGGACCAATCCATGGAGAAATGATCCATTGATACAATTTGATCAGTGCAATAAACGGAAGGCTGAGTATCTGCAGCAATAATTTAATCAACGCTCTTTTCCAGTTTTTTCAAAGCTACTGCTACTTTTTCTTTAACAAAGTTAAATTCCGGGAGTTCTTTGCCTGTGTAAATAAAAAAGAGCAGTAACTGTTTTTTTATTCCTTTCATTTTTTGCTGCAATGGAATTTTTTGCAAGCGGTATGCTTCCCTTGTCAACCGTTTGATCCGGTTTCTGTCTGCCGCTTTTTTAAAATTCTTTCCTGAAACACCAACCCCAAACTGAATATTATGAAGTGAAGCTTCAGAAACAGGATTCGCCAGGTAATAAATGTAATAAGGAGATACAGCAATCTTTTTTCCTTCACTAAAGAGTTGGCCAATGAGTTTTCGGCTTTTTAATCGTTCCTGTTTTCCTAAAGTGAATGTACCGGGCATATTGCAAAAATAAAATAGTCCCGCCTGAGGCAGGACCATTTAATTAACTAACCTATCCCTTTTTTCAAAGGGAGAATTATTTCAATTTACTTTCATCGGAGACCGTCAATTTTTTACGTCCTTTTCTGCGGCGGCTTGCTAATACTTTGCGGCCATTGGCAGTTTGCATACGTTTACGAAATCCATGAACGGATTTACGACGACGACGATGAGGTTGAAATGTACGTTTCATAATCTTTTACTTTTTCACTGTTTATCCTCTTTCGGAGGATTTTGAAATGCGACCCGGGAGAACAGGCCAGGTTTCAATTATTACAACAGGTCACCACACCCATTGTTTGTGAAAGGATGGCAAAGGTAAGAGTTGCTGCTTAGATTGCAGGTACAAAAAGGCAGAAATTTCAAATAATCTTATGTGATTTTAATTTAAAGTTAACTACCTATAAATCAATGTGCTTTGCGGTAATTCCTTCACCATAGAATTTGGCAGCATGTTCATTGAAATCGTCAATTGAATCGGTTGTAAAAAAGGATCTCATGCCTTGTGTACTACATTTATCCTCAATTTCAGGATGGCGTTGCAGATAATCTTTCAAGCTCTCCGCCACAATTTCTCCCTGAGATAATAATTTGACGCCTACAGGAAGATGTTCTTCGATCTTCTCTTTCAGCAAAGGATAATGCGTGCAGGCGAGCAGGATCACATCTATGTTATTCCCTTTTTCAAAAATGTTATGGATATTTTTTTTGATGAAATAATCGGCCCCGTGGCTGTGGTATTCATTATTCTCCACCAGCGGCACCCACATAGGGCAAGCTTCCTGGTACACTTTTATTTCGGGAAAAAATTTTTCGATCTCGATAGGATAAGAATTGGAAGAAACAGTTCCATTCGTGGCCAGGATTCCTACGCTTTTTGATTCGGAATATTTACCAATGATCTCTGTAGTGGGCCGTATCACGCCCAACACTCTTTTATCCGGAGCTATTTGGGGAAGATCTTTCTGCTGTATAGTTCTTAATGCTTTTGCAGACGCGGTATTGCATGCAAGAATTACCAGGGAACAATTTTGATCAAAAAACCATTTGACACATTCCAGTGTATATCGATATACGGTTTCATAGGAACGGTTTCCATACGGAGCCCTGGCATTATCTCCCAAATACAGGTAATCGTACTGCGGAAGTGTTTCGACAATTTCTCTTAATACGGTCAAACCGCCATAGCCGGAATCAAAAACACCAATGGGTCCTGTAGTTTGCATATACAAAAATAAGAATGACCCCGACCGGTAACATCGGGGTCATTAATTATTTTAAATTAAACGGGCCGCTATTAATTGCCTTTTATAGCCTGAGGGTTCAAACCTTGTTGTACCTGGGGAGGTAATTTTACATTCAGCTTTTGTGCTACCAACGGCAATATATCATCACCATCCGGCGCAACAAGCAAAGCTTCTTTATTAAGAACATGCGTATACCCTTTTTCTTTTGCCACGGCCTTAATAGCATCGAGAACTTTTTTATAAATAGGAGCCAGCAATTCATTTTGCTTATTCTCGGTTGCCTGCTGTGCAATGGCTTGCCAGTTTTGTAATTCATATGCGCTGTTCTGCATTTCCTGGCGAATCTGGTTTCGCACTGCAGCAGGAGTTTTCAGTGAATCTTTACCATTTACTATGCTGTCTTTGCGCAGGTATTCTGATAAGGTGTAGTTATATCTTGGTTGCAATGAATCTTCCTGGTATTGCTGGACCAGTGAATCCACTTTAGCTGTCTCCGGCATTACAGCAACCATGTTATCAACGCTGATATAACCGATTTTTACCTGGGCGCCGGCAGTGCCTGCAATAAACAAACCCAGTACTGCTACTAATACGTTCAACTTTTTCATGAGTTTTTTCTTTATCGTTTGTCTGATTTAAAAATGAAGAGAGACCACGATGATCTCTTATTAAGATTTATAAAAAAAGGAATGTGTTGCGTGATAATTTATTTTAACAAGTTTTAATCCTTTACTCCTAATTCTTTCAGGATGTCCTCACTCTTGTCGAGTTTGGGGTCGGCAAATATAACAGTAATTCCTTCACTTTTGTCTAACACAAAATCATAGCCCCGCTGTGCAGCGATCTTTTGCACGGCATTATAAACCTTGTCCTGTATGGGTTTGATAAGCTCTTGTCTTTTCTTGAAAAGATCTCCCTCAAAACCAAAGCGTTTACGCTGAAGGTCCCGAAGGTCTTTTTCTTTCTGAAAAAGCTGGTCTTCTCTTTTTTTCCTGAGATCGTCACTCAGCATGACCTGCTCGGCATCGTAATCTTTATACATTTTGTCCAGTTCGGCCTGCTTTGCATCGATCTCTTTTTGCCAGTCGGCAGCAATGGCATCGAGCTGCTGCTGGGATTGTTTATAATCCGGCAGCTTGTCCAGAATATAACGGGTATCAATGATGGCGTATTTCTGAGCATGCATGGTGATTGCAGTGAAAAGAAAACAGCTTACTACCAACAATATTTTTTTCATAGATGTTCTTTTTAAGTATGAACAATTTTTTTGTAGCAATAAACAGAGAATTGTTATTAATTTTTATAAACAATATAAGCCAGGTCCGGTAAACGTTTTATTCCGGTTCATAGCCGAGCATAAAGGTAAACCGGGAAGCATCTTTAAGCCGGGTACCGGGAGTCAGACGGTCAAAACCTATACCATAGTCAAATCCAAGCAAGCCAAACATGGGCAGGAAGAATCGCATACCGACACCGGCACTTCTGCGCAAGCGGAATGGATTATAGTCATTATAATTATACCAACCATTTGCTGCTTCAAAGAATGCTAATCCATAAATAGTACTACCGGGGTTGGTCACCAGCGGGTAGCGCATTTCCAGGGTATATTTATTAAATATGGTAAAGAATTGAGATGCGCTCTGTTGATCCGGATTTACTGTCGGATCAGATGATTCATACACAGGGTAACCCCTCTGGGAAATGATATCATATCCTAACAACCCATAATTGTTGGTCAAACCTGCATCTCCCAATTGAAAACGTTCAAACGGTGAATAATCAAGCTTGCGGTTATATCTTCCCATGAAGCCATACTTAGCTGCCACTTTTAATACAAACTGGCGGCTTTTATCGGCGCCCATCGGGCGACCAATCGGCACATACCATTCGGCATTGAAACGCCATTTGTGATATTCCGGATTTTTATACGGATTTTTTGAATCGATCAGCCCGGGATCCAGCAAAGAATATGGAGGCGTTAGCTGCAAGCTGGCCATAAAATTAGAACCACTTGTTGGATAGATCGGGTTGGGGCCGGCAGAAGATCTCTGTAGTGCAATGCGGATATTAAAGTTGTTCGAAACGCCATTGCTGAGATTTTGGAAAATGGGATAATTTCTCAGTTTGTATTGTGTGAAATTCAGAGTGTACACCAAACTGAAATAGTCATCCGGCCATTTCAACTGTTTGCCTAACGATACAGTAAAACTATTTGCTTTTAAATAATTGGAATCGGATTGCGCTTTATCGATTGTCCCTGTCAGTGGATCGAATGCATTGGAGTATTTACTGTTGTTATAGGCGATCGTCAATGAATTCCTTTTCTTACCGCCCAACCAGGGTTCCGTAAATGAAAAACTGTATGAACGGAATGCACGGCCGTTGGATTGAATCCGAAGACTCAATTTTTGCCCATCACCCTGGGGCAATGGATCCCAGGCAGATTTTTTAAAAATATTATGGATCGAAAAATTGTTGAAGGATACGCCCAATGTCCCTGTCAGACCGATGCCACCACCCCAGCCTGCAGACAATTCCAACTGGTCAGAAGATTTTTCTTCGAGTTTCCAATTGATATCAACAGTTCCGTCATCAGCGTTAGGTACTACTCCGGGGTTAATGGATTCCTGGTTGAAATATTGCAACTGCCCCAGGTCACGCTGCGAACGTATCAGGTCGGAACGGCTGAAAAGGTTTCCGGGAACCGTTGATAATTCTCTCCGGATCACATAGTCTTTTGTTTTTTCATTACCGGAGATCGTGACATTTTTTATTCTGGCCTGAGGCCCTTCTACAATGCGGATCTCATGGTCAATCGTGTCATTATACACAGCAGTTTCCACTGCGTCCGCATGATAAAATAAATACCCGTCATCCATGTACAGGCTGCCGATGTCACCACCCTCTTCCGATGCTTGTTTGCCCAATCGTTTGTTTAATATATCAATATTATATACATCTCCTTTATTGATACCAAGTATTGCGTTGAGCAGTGTGTCGGGATATTTGGAATTTCCTTTCCAGGTTATATTTCCGAAATAATATTTATGTCCTTCTTCCATTTTGATGGCAATGTCCAGGTTGCCGTTGCTGGCTTTTGTTATTGCGGTATCAACGATCTGGGCATCGCGGTATCCAAGAGAGTTGTAATATTCTAAAATCTTATCCTTGTCTTCTTCAAATTTTTTTGCGTCAAATTTTGCGGAGCTGAACAATTTGAACCTGAAATAAGGATCGAGGAGCAATTTTGTTTTACTTAATGAAAGGAATCCCCAATCTTTTACATAATCCCTGAAGCTCAGGTTTCTTTTCATGCCGAAACGGCTGCTGTCACGGGTAGGATATAAAGTGAGTTTGCTCATTTCCTTCGTGCCCTTCATTTGTTTTTTCAGTTTGAGCGCATCTACATTAGTATTCCCGTAAAAATCTATATCGTTGATATGTACTTTTTTTCCTTTATCAATATAGATCGTTAGTGAGTTGGAGTTAGCAAAAGAAGTATCCGGTTTTTCAACGATTGTCACCTGTACATTCTGAAATCCTTTATCTGTAAAATATTTGGTGGCAACTTCTTTAATTCTTCGCCGGGTGTTTTCTGAAATGATCGTTTGTTTGGCCAGTTGTATTTTGCTCTGCAGATCTTCCATCTCCGTTTTTTTCACCCCGATAAATTTATAATTTCCGAGTCGGGGCAATTCCTGAACGTTTATTTCAACATACACCCGGCTTCCTTCGATCTTAGTTACATAAATCTGTATGTTGGAGAAAAGTTTCTGACGCCACAGATTATTTATGGCTTTGGCAAAAATATCTTCACCGGGGTGATTGAATTTGTCACCAACCTGCATACCAGAAATGGAAAGTATAATGGCTGAATCCAAATGACGAACGCCGGTAATCTCAATACCTGCAATTGTATATTCTTTTACAATTTTAGCATTTTCCCATTCCAGCAATTTGGGATCAATTGAAGTGGGTTTTGTAGTATCCTGCGCATGTACGGAAATAGCGGAGATCATCGCTACTGTTACTAAAGCACAAATTCTTGAAAAAAATCTTCGCATGTTTGGTTGTTCTGTTCAGTCTTATCCCGCATCAGCAGGAATGCAATCAATTTATTTTCTTTATATTATATAAAAACCGGAAACTTTGTTCCGGCGGCAAATTAAAGGTAAATATCGAAAGTCTTTGTTAAAACAGCTCTGTTTCCGGTTCATACGATATGGTTCAGGAAATTTGTTCGCTGATCTTGCCAAATCGTCTTTCCCGGTTTTGGAAATCCAGGATAGCTTCGTACAGGTTTTCTTTCCGGAAATCTGGCCACCTTACGCTGGTAAAATACAATTCGGCATAAGCCAGCTGATACAGGAGAAAATTACTGATGCGATATTCACCACTGGTGCGTATCATCAGTTCCGGGTCAGGAAAACCGCTGGTACAAAGATATTGCTGCAGGGTATCATGATCGATGTCTTCCACTTTCAGATTTCCTTTTTTCACTTCAAAGGCAATGTTTTTCACTGCATTCAATAGTTCCCAGCGTCCGCTGTAGCTTAATGCCATGATCAGGTTCAAGCCGGAATTGTCTTTGGTGATCTCCAACGCTTCTTTTAATTCGTTGCGTGCATAATCAGGAAGCATATTAAGGTCACCGATCACATGAAGCCTTATATTGTTCTTGTGTAAGGTCTCCGCCTCATCCCGGATAGTGTTCACTAAAAGTTCCATCAATCCCACCACTTCATATTCGGGTCTTTCCCAATTTTCCGTAGAGAATGCGTATAAAGTAAGGTACCCGATTCCCAGCTCGGCACAGCCTTCCACAATATTGCGTACGCTTTCCACGCCGTGTACATGTCCAAACAAACGGTCTTGTCCCTGTTCTTTTGCCCATCGTCCATTTCCATCCATGATGATGGCAATGTGCCGGGGAAGATGCTGTTTATCTATTTTATCGAGCAATTGTGACATACCCAATCCTTTATTCTTATTGTAACAAAGGTGTGCAAAGTTATCGCAGATTTCAGAGATTCGGCGGAGTTTATATTGAAAGCCGGAATTTTAGCAGTCGCTGATTATGGTAGGTTAATTTGCGGTAGGGCATTTATACGACTGCAGGTTGAAGCTGATATAAAACAAAGCTGTTACAAACTGATCTTTTTGTTTGCTGATTCCCCGCTGGCGGCCAGGAATTCCAATAGGTTCACCCAATTCATAAGAACGATCACTCAACAACAATGCATCTGACGGGCTTCCATCGGGGTTGGGCGGAAAAGCAGCAGGATCCACATACGTTTTACTTACATCGTCCAAATAATCGGTAGTAGTAAGCCGGTGAAGAATTTCGAACCCAAGATTGATCCGTTCGTTAAGGGCATACTTGATACCTGCGCCAATCGGTATGGAGAAAGCTGTAGAACCATACGGTTTCCGGTCAGGATACAGGGGACTTCCCTGCCCTTCTGTGCCCAATGGCCTCAGGTAAATTTTTTTTCCCTGCAAGTATGCATACGGGTCATAGCTGAATACACCTACTCCGAATGTGATATAGGGAGTAAAATTTTCTGTTGGTTCTCCGGGCATGAACCTGAAAAAATTAAAATCGCCCTGCAGGGATAATTCCCACACATTACTGTTGAAACTTAAATTGCGCCGGTACATGTACTCATTATATTTATTATAAACATCTGAGTACCCTAATCGGGCGAAGGTGCCCGCAACACGGATCGCAATGTAATTGTTAAGATTTTTTCTGAAAAACATAGAAGCGGCGATCTTGGGGCGGTTAAGCTTTGCCCGGGTGTTCAGATCCCCGAAATAGTGGCCGGCGCCAAGACCTATCCCGAATTCTCCTTCCTGGTGAATAGCATACTGCCCAAAGCTTTCAGCAGATGGGAAAAATGTAATCATCAGCAGAGAAATAGCGGCTATCAGGTTTTTAGTCATACATCCAAAAAGGTTTCGGGATAAATTATAACGGAAAAATAATCAATTTCTTGCTTTACCGAACCTCTTTTTAATTCCGCTTATCCAGGCCCCAGGTCAATTTATTGCGGAGTGTTTGAAGAAAATTATTTTCGCTGAGGCGAACCAGGTTTAATAAAAAAGCTTCTTTGCGGACTGCCAGCTGTATATTTTTATTAACGATCTCTCTTCTGGAATCCAGTGCGCAGATGATCTTTTCGGTTCGGCCTTCAATTTCAAATGAAATAATATTATCATCGGGCACAATGATGGGACGCACATTCAGATTATGCGGAGCCACCGGTGTGATGACAAAACTGCCGGAATCCGGAAATACGATAGGCCCATTACAACTTAGCGAATAACCGGTGGACCCGGTTGGAGTGGCTACGATCAATCCATCGGACCAGTAGGTATTTAAGAATTCTCCATTGAGGTATGTATGAATTTTGATCATGGAGGCCGTATCTCTTTTATGAATGGAAAATTCATTCAATGCATACGGGACATTTCCAAAGAGTGGTACACTGGCATCCAAATGGATCATTGTTCGTTTATCAACAATATAGGTTCGGTTTACAATTGCTTTGACCGCCGTTTTCACTTCATCACGACCGATGCCGGCTAAAAATCCCAACCGGCCGAAATTGATTCCCATGATCGCAATGTTTTTATTGCGTACCAGCGTTATGGTATCTAATAATGTTCCGTCGCCGCCCAGACTGATAATGAATTCAATTTCTTCTGTTAATTGTTCGGAAAGTGAAAACGTTAGAGAGGCGGAAGGCAATTTTATTGTTTCCCGGATCTGTTCAAAAAAATGCTGAAAAATGACCGGCTGTATTTTTTGCCTGGCCAGTTCATCAAAAAAAAGCTGCACATCTTTTTGCTGTTCTTCTTCCATCACCCTGCTGTAAACGGCTACCTTCATGTCAGAGTTTTTATGAGGATTTCATGAATTCAGAAATTTGACTTTCTATGTAAAAATAGCCCGTTTTCGCCTAACTGATTAAACGTACATTCAAGTTTGAGGGTGAAATCATAATAAGTAAGAATATCTATACCGATACCGGCAGAGTACAACATGTGATTTACCAGAAAATTATCGCCGGGTTGAGGATTGTACACATAGCCGGCATTGCCAAAAATTTTTCCGAATATGCGAAGCGGAATGTGCAATGGTTCGTTTCTTTTTCTTTTAAGAAAATTGCCGCTGACCGATAACAATTCTTTTGTAATACCCGCTTTCAGGTAACCGCCTGCCACTCCATCGATGACATAATATTCGTATCCCTGCATAAAAACATCATTATACCCCAACAATCCCTGGTTGAAATAAGGTTGTTTAAACGGAGCTTTGATGGTACCAAAAGAACGAAGATTGAGATAGGTTTTCGGCCACAGATGCCAGTTTGCAGAACCCTTTACAGTAAGTTGCCAAACGTTGATGATATTATTGAATCCTTTTTTACTGAATGTAAGCTCGGCAGCATATCCTTTCGTTGGATAAGGAATATAATCCAAATCAAAATAGCTCATGGAATAATAAAGTTCCGGGTAGTTTATATGGGTGCGGTTTGCAGAGAAATAAGAAGGATTGAGTTTGGCAATAGTGTCTTTGATGTTTTGAACATGATAGCCGATGCCGAAACGATGTCTTGTTTTAATAGCCCTTCGATAAGTAAGCTCCAGGTTGGCGTCCAGAAAATTTTGTAAATATTGATTACTGTCTTTTACAAAGGCCTGTTTATTTTCAATAGTGTTATAATTAACTTCTCTTGTTTTGCCCACTGCAAATTTTACATTCATGCCCCACTTTAACGCTTTATCAATATAGAGCCGATCATAATCAAAAGAAAACTGATGCGTATAACCGCTCACAAACCAAAACCGTAATTTATCATTGCGGCCGGTGACATTATTGTACAGTATTTTTAACCCATAATTGACCCGTTTAAAACTTGCTTTTTGTTCCACCAGCCATTGATTGAAATTTCTATCTACCGGTTTGAAATACGGGATAGGAAACAAGTACCAGCGTTCTTTCACTTCGATCAGCACATCAACATTATAACCTTCAAAACTTTTTAGCGCTACTACTACATCATGAAAAAGCGTTGTATTCATCAATTGTTCCCTGGCCTGCTGAAATTTTTTTACAATATCCTGTAACAGGAATTGGTCGCCCGATTTGAAGGGGAGCTCTCTTAAAATTATATCCGGCCGTGTTCTTTTATTTCCGGTGATATAAATCGTCCGTACAACAAAAAGTGTAGAATTAGGATGATTGACCGCATCATTTCCGGGAGCCAGGGAAACTTCTTTGGGAATATTGTCAGTAATTTCAATTTGCGCTTTCAGGGCGGGTTGCCCGAATAGCAAGACGAAGAACAGCCAAAAACCATATTTCATTTCCCTCTGTTTCAAAAGCCGTAAAAAGCGATAAGTAAATTAAAGGTAATTTCTGTCCCGTCAAAAAAAGTTGATGCTCCTCATTTTCAGATTTTCAGGTAGTTCATGAGGTTGTCATAATTGTTTCGTAGTTCGTTTTCATAAAGCTCTTCACCTGCGTAATATTTTACTTCATATTCATATCTCTGGAAAGTGGCAACTATTGCAGCTATTTCCGGCTTATTTACTTTTATA
This sequence comes from Chitinophagaceae bacterium, assembly GCA_035550155.1. Lineage (GTDB taxonomy): Bacteria > Bacteroidota > Bacteroidia > Chitinophagales > Chitinophagaceae > UTBCD1. The sequence continues at coordinate 27,313 of DASZPW010000240.1, forward strand.
GTTACCTGCATGATGCCGGTACGTGGATCGGTGGATGTGTTTAATTGAACGATCTGCGCATCGTTGGCCTCTACCAGTTTGCTGATCTCATTAAAAGAATATTGCTTGTTTTCCATTTCCAACACGATCAATCCGCCCGGTTCATTCAGGCTCATAAATTCGGCTGCCTGTTTCAGCAGTTCGCTGTAAATAACCACTCCCGAGATCTCATTGTCTTCTTCCACTACCGGTAAAACGCTTAATGCATTTTCCCCGGCTATGCGGATCGCTTTTAGAAAATGTTCTTCGCCTTTAATAGAAGTGTTGCCGAACGATTGTTGCAGGCTATTTAGTTCGGCATGATCATTATCGGACTGCAGCAGATCTTCTTCACTGATGATGCCGATATATTTATCTCCTTCCACAATGGGCAGATGGGTGACATGATTATCATTCATCAATTGCAAAGCCAGGTAAACCTTGTCATGCAGGTGCAGGTAGGGAAGCGACTGAGATTGTATCTCTCTTGTTAACATGGATAGCGGCGTTTAAATTATTTAGACCCCCGGACTCAGGATACTGTTGCAGGCTGATTGAGTTTTTTTAAAAATTTATGCAAAATAGCATTGAACTCATCCGGTACTTCCATCATCGGCGCATGGCCGCACTTATCAATAAAATATAACTCACTGTTCGGAATGAGCTTGTTAAACTCTCTCGCTACAAACGGCGGGGTGATGGTATCATTATTTCCCCATACTAATAACGTAGGTTGCTTGATCTGATTGAGTTCTTCGCCCAGATTATTTCGGATCGCACTCTTCGCCAATGAAATTATTTTGATGGCTTTCAACCGGTTGTTTACGATCCCGTACACTTCATCCACCAGTTCTTTCGATGCGACTTTTGGATCGTAAAAAGTCATTTCTGTTTTTGTTTTTATATACTCGTAATCACTTCTTTTCGGATAGCTGTCTCCCATTCCATTTTCAAATAAGCCGGAACTGCCTGTCAGGATCAAAGATTTTATCCGTTCGGGATGTTTCAGTACATGTTTCAATGCAACATGCCCTCCCAATGAATTTCCTAAAAGGTGAACGCCTGTATATCCTCTTGCTTCAATGAAGCGATTAACAAATTTGGCAAGGCCACCAACTGTAGAATGTAAAATATCAAGTTCAAAGAGTGGAAGCGACGGAACAATTACTTTATTATAATTTCGGAAATAATCTATCAGGCCATGAAAATTGCTCAAAGCCCCGAAGAGGCCATGTAAAAGCAATAATGGCTCGCCGGTACCTTCTTCAACAAATCTGAACTTATCCTGTTGTTTTATTTCAAACTTGGTTTCCACTTGCAGCGCCTAATTTTTGCTAAAATAAACGATTTGCTGCAAATATGTTAGAGAATTGATTATCAGTGAAACAAATTTTCCCAACTAGGACATTTTTTGGGAGAGTTTACCAAAAAAATCCTGCAGATCAGTAAACATATTTTTAAAAAGAGGAACTATTGAAGCAACACTATTAATGGCTTTCGGACCCCAGGGTTGTACGAAGGGATATATGACGGACTGATCTATAGTAGCGGGCCGGACCAGTTTCATTTGCTCCATATAAAAAAGAACAACGCTGAAAATAGTCACATACAATGCAAT
>DASZPW010000241.1:0-2432 GCA_035550155.1 Chitinophagaceae bacterium
TGATAAAAGCGCTGAAAGATCTCTACAATGCGGATTTCACTGAATCTGAATTGACCATAACAACTACAAAACCTGAATTTGAAGGAGATTATACACTTGTTCTTTTCTCTTTTGTAAAACAACTCAAAAAATCTCCGGAACATTTAGGACAAGAAATTGGATATTATTTGCAACAGATCAGCCCTGAATTTTTCAAATCATATAATGTCATCAAAGGATTTTTAAATCTTACTCTCTCGGATAGTCATTGGGTTAATTTTTTGACAGAAAATTTTTCCAATAACTCTTATGGCTTGAAATCTCCGGTGGGCAATAAGGTAATCGTTGAATACTCCTCTCCTAATACTAACAAACCTTTGCATCTTGGCCATCTGAGAAATATTTTTTTAGGATGGAGCCTTGCTGAAATTCTGAAAGCGCAGGGAAATGAAGTTATAAAAACTTGTGTAGTCAACGATAGGGGTATTCATATATGCAAAAGCATGATCGCATGGCAACTATTTGCGAATGGAGCTACTCCTGAATCAACTGGAATGAAAGGTGATCATTTTGTTGGCGAATATTATGTAAAGTTTAATGAAGAACACAAGAAACAGATCGCTGAATTGGTAGTGAAAGGAATGAATGAAAAAGAAGCAGAAAAAGAAGCGCCGATCATGAAAGCAACGCAACAAATGCTTTTAGATTGGGAAGCAGGAAAGCCAGAAGTGATTGGGCTCTGGAAAAAAATGAACAGTTGGGTGTATGAAGGTTTTGATATCACTTACAAAAGGATCGGCGCTGATTTCAATAAGATGTATTATGAAAGCGGAACTTATATTCTCGGGAAAAAATTTGTTGAAGATGGATTGAAGCAAGGCGTTTTCTTCAAAAAAGAAGATGGAAGTGTTTGGATCGATCTGACATCTGAAGGACTTGATGAAAAATTAGTGCTTCGCAAAGACGGCACTTCAGTATATATGACGCAGGACCTTGGATTGGCAGAAGAAAAATACCAGGACTATCATTATGATCAAAGCATTTATGTGATCGGCGATGAACAGAACTATCACATGAAGGTACTAAAACTGATCATGGAAAAATTGGGCAAGCCTTATGCAGATGGCATGTATCACTTAAGTTATGGAATGGTGGAATTACCTTCCGGAAGAATGAAAAGTCGTGAAGGAACAGTGGTAGATGCCGATGATCTCGTGGATGAAATGACTGCTGTTGCCAAACAAAAAACTGAAGAATTAGGGAAAGTAAAAGATTTTTCTGAACCGGAACTTGCAGAGTTGTATGATATCATTGGACTGGGTGCATTGAAATTCTTTTTGCTGAGAGTAGATCCAAAAAAGAAAATGGTCTTCAATCCTGAGGAGTCGGTGGACTTTCACGGCTTTACCGGACCGTTCATTCAATATACGCATGCAAGGATCCAATCCATTTTACGCAAGGAAGGAATTAGCGATCTGAAATCAGTAACAATCGAAGCTTCTTCCGCCATGCCTTTGTTTACTTTAGAAAAACAATTGATCATTGCATTGGAGCAATTCCCGGCATTGATCCAACAAGCGGCAGAAGAACATAATCCTTCGGTCATTGCCATTTATGTTTTCAATCTTGCCAGGCTGTTCAATACTTTTTATTCGGAGCATTCTGTCATAAATGCAGAGTCTGCAGGTAAAAAACAATTACGCCTGCAACTCTGCATCATGACTGCCGGCATCATCGCTTCAGCTACAAAATTGCTTGGGATCAAGGTTCCGGAGCGAATGTAAAATATGTGGTTGCAGGGTATGATTGGACGCCTCTTTCTCAATAATTTTAATGAAATAATTTACCAATGAAACCAGTTGTATTTTTAATTCTATTGTTGACTGTTGCATTTGCTCATGCTCAGAAACTCCCACCCATCGGTTCTGAAAAAGGTGTGAAAGAAAAATTTATGATGATCAAGAAAGGACTTCCGGATATCAAAAAGAACCTGACCAAAAAAGATGAAATGTGGGAAAATGAGTATAACGTAAAATTTGAAATGGGAAATGGTATCGTCATTTTCAGAGAATCAGAAGATGACCAGACTTTGACGATCTCATTTTCATCCGATCCTTATTTTTCAGGAACGATCGCAGATTTTCAGAATTACTACAAAAAATTAGTAAGCATCATCGGCGAAGTTTTTGGGCCTGCTTATATCCAGGATTCCAAAAACAAAGAAAAAAGCTGGACAACCTCATTCTTAGAGAAAGGAAAAGATATTTTCAGTTCTAATATTTCAATCTTTGTTGAAATCAGCTGGGTTTTAAGTAGTCCGGATATTACAATTGAAATTGTAAGTAAAAAGCCTTTCACAAAAGCATAAAAAAAGCAGGTATCGTTACCTGCTTTTAAAAATCTTTATAGTTTCATTACAATCCTGCCATCATTTTTTTCTGGCGGTATGAAGA
>DASZPW010000242.1:0-3073 GCA_035550155.1 Chitinophagaceae bacterium
GGGATTGGTACCATATGTGATCATCGGTTCTATGTCAGCAGCAGCGATATTTATTTCTTTATCAAATTTTGCATCAGCATCGCTGTACAAAGTTTTCCAGTAAGCCAGTTTTTGATTCCATTCTTCGCCCTGCGGCGCAAACTTTCTTCCTTTGATATAGTTAAAAGTAATTTCATCCGGAGCGATCATTCCACCTCTTGCGCCCATTTCTATGCTCATATTACAAATGGTCATTCTTGCTTCCATGCTCAATGAGCGAATAGCTGAGCCTGCATACTCAACAAAATAACCTGTGGCTCCGCTTGAAGAAATTTTTGAAATGATATAGAGAATAATGTCTTTTGATACTACGCCTTTGTTTAATTCGCCTTCAATGTTGATCCGCATCAGTTTCGGTTTGCTTTGCAATAAACATTGTGTGGCTAAAACCATTTCCACTTCGCTGGTACCGATTCCGAAGGCGATCGCTCCAAATGCACCGTGAGTAGAAGTGTGGCTGTCGCCGCAAACAATGGTCAATCCTGGTTGAGTAATTCCTAACTCAGGCCCTATGACATGAACAATTCCCTGGAACGGATGTCCGAGTCCGTATAATTCTATTCCATGTTCAAAACAATTTTTTTTCAATGCTTCCACTTGCAGGCGACTCAATTCTTCTTTGATTGGTAAGTGCTGATTTAATGTAGGAACATTATGATCGGCAGTGGCGATAGTTTGTTGTGGACGGAAAACTTTTATTCCTCTTTTGTTTAGGCCGGTGAACGCCTGCGGACTGGTGACCTCATGAATGAAATGTTTATCTATATATAAAACAGAAGGACCACCGTCGATCTGTTTTACTACATGTTTTTCCCAGATCTTTTCAAATAATGTTTTGCCCATAATCCTTTACGCTGTTGCTGTCGTTGTTTGATATTGTTGTGCCATTGTAACCAGATCAGAATCTTCGACTTCTTTTTTTCTGTCGGCTACGGCAAGAAAACTATTATACAACTCATCTATATCATTTCTGTCAAACTGGAAACCCAGTTTTTGGAAACGATAGGCCAATGCACTTCTTCCGCTTCTTGCGGTCAACACAATTTTTGAACTGTCTGCACCGACTTCTTCCGGGTTGATGATCTCGTAGGTCAATGCATTTTTTAAAAATCCATCCTGGTGAATGCCTGATGAATGAGAGAATGCATTACTTCCCACAATTGCTTTATTCGGTTGCACCGGCATTCTCATCGTGTCTGACACCTGGCGACTGAGGGGATTCAATTGTTCCGTTTTGATGTCAGTGTGAAAGCCGAGATGTTTATGCTGACGGATGATCATCACCACTTCTTCCAAAGAAGTGTTGCCTGCTCTTTCTCCCAAACCATTGATGGTACATTCAATTTGCCGGGCACCTGCGATCACTCCGGTAATTGAATTTGCGGTTGCTAAACCAAGATCATTGTGACAATGGCAAGAGATAACTGCTTTGTCAATGTTGGAAACATTATTGACGAGGTAGGCGATTTTTTCTCCATACTGATATGGCAGACAATAGCCGGTTGTATCGGGAATATTCACTACTGTGGCGCCGGCTTTGATCACGGCTTCGATAACCGTAGCGAGGTAATCATTATCGGTGCGTCCTGCATCTTCTGCATAAAATTCTACATCGTCGGTAAAATTTCTTGCCCACTTCACACATTGTATGGCTCTTTGCAAAATTTCTTCACGGGTAGAATTGAATTTGGATTTTATATGATAATCGGAAGTGCCGATGCCGGTATGAATCCTCGGCCGCACCGCATACTTCAATGCCTGAGCTGCGGTTTCAATATCTTTTTGTACAGCACGGCTCAATCCGCAAACTGTTGCATGTTTGATGTGTTTGGCGATCTGGCTCACCGATTCAAAATCGCCGGGTGAAGAAATGGGAAAGCCGGCTTCGATGATATCAACTCCTAATTCTTCCAGTCGTAATGCCAGTTCCAGTTTTTCAGTAGTATTCAGTTTACAGCCGGGAACCTGCTCGCCATCCCGAAGTGTAGTGTCAAAAATGTAAACTTTGTTTTTGGACATAATTAATTGATAAATTCGGTGGGTAAAAATGCAGGCTGCTTATTTTTGCGTTGCTTGCTATTGACTCAAAAGGATAAACAACCTGCCTGACTAAGTTACCGGCATGTAAGCGGCGGCTCAAATCAAAATACAGTTATTTTTACACTGTGTAAAAAGATCAATTTCCGCTGAAATGCAGTACAGTAAAGGATTTTAGATAAAAGGAATTACGATGTCCAACCGATCTGCCGATGCGCTGTTTCAACTGGTAAAGTCGCTTGAAAAGTCTGAAAAAAGGAATTTCAAGTTGTTTGTAAAAAGAAATTCTTCATCAGACAACCTGAAGACCATCCAGCTTTTTGATGCGTTGGATAAAATGAATGAGTATGATGAGAAAGCATTGCTGAAGAAAAATAAATCGATCAAGAAACAGCAGCTCTCCAATATCAAAGCCAGTTTATACAGGAAAATCCTTTCCAGCCTGCGCCTGATCCGGGATGAAGATAATATTGACATTCGTCTGCACGAACAGATGGATTATGCCCGCATTCTGTATAATAAAGGTCTCTACATGCAAAGCCTGAAGCAACTGGAACGCATGAAAGAAATGGCAAGATCGCATCATCAGCTTACTTATATGCAGCAGGCCTTGTTCTTTGAAAAAAAGATAGAAGCTTTATACATCACTCACAGTATGCAGGATCGTGCCGATCATCTTTCAGCAGAATCGGATGCTGTGAATTTTGAACTCTCATTGGTGAACCAACTATCCAATCTTTCACTTCAACTATATGGCTGGTATATCAAGCATGGGCATGCACGAAATGAAAAAGACCTGAGTGATATTCATTCTTTTTTTGAAAAACATATACCTGCGGGTGCTTTCCAGGCTGAAGGGTTTTATGAAAAATTATATCTCTACCAGAGTTACTGCTGGTATGCTTCCATTCGCCAGGATTTTTTGCAGTATTATCGTTATTCACAAAAATGGGTAGATCTTTTTCATGATTACCCGGAAGTATTGCCTATAGAAGCT
>DASZPW010000243.1:0-7316 GCA_035550155.1 Chitinophagaceae bacterium
CAAGCGTATGACCTTGCTCAAAAAAATTATCCGCTGATCAAGCAAAGAGAATTGGTGAAGCAAACCACCGGTTTCACGATCGATAATCTCAACAAAGGCTATTTGCCGCAATTTTCTCTTGGCGGACAAGCAACCTATCAATCAGAGGTAACGAGTATTGATGTACCGATACCGGGGTTCAAATTCAATGCTCCGAGTAAAGACCAGTATAAAGTATTGGCCAATCTCAACCAGGTGATCTATGACGGTGGTGTGATCAAACAACAAAAGAATATTCAGCAAATGAATGAGGAAGTGAACCAGCAGAAGATAGAAGTGGATCTGTACACTATCAAAGATCGCATCAACCAGCTTTTTCTTGGCGTATTATATTTTGACGAGCAATTGAAACAAATAGAACTTGTAAAAACTGATCTGAATGATGGGATCAAAAAAGTGCAGGCGCAGGTAGATAATGGTGTTGCCTTAAAATCAAACCTCAATTTATTGCAGGCGCAATTATTGACCACCAACCAAAGAGGCATTGAGTTAAAAGCATCCCGCAAAGGATTGATCGATGTGTTGTCTCTTTTCATTAATCAGCCTCTGCCGGAAACAGTTCAGTTGGAAACACCAGTTGTTCCTTCAATCAGTTACGGCGATATTCAACGGCCTGAATTGAAATTATTTTCTTACCAGGATCGACTACTGGGCAGTCAAACAAAACTGATCGACGCAAAAAATTTACCTAAGGCCAATTTTTTTGTGGAAGGTGGTTATGGAAAACCGGGCTTGAATTTTCTAAAAAACCAGTTTGATTTCTTTTATACTACCGGTGTGCGGTTCAATTGGAACTTTGGAGGTTTATATACTCAAAAGAAAGAAAAAAGGATCATTGACGTCAATAAGAAGATCGTGGACATTCAGAAGGAAACTTTTTTGCTGAATACCAATACTGCTTTGAAACAACAGGAATCAGAGATCAACAAATACCAGCAACTGATCGCTACTGACCAGCAGATCATAGACCTGAGAGCAAAGGTGAAACAGGCAGCGAATGCACAATTGGAGAATGGAGTGATCACTGCGATCGATTTTTTACAGGATGTAAATGCAGAAGACCAGGCAAGGCAGAATTTAATTATTCACCAGATACAATTATTACAATCGCAGATCAATTATATGACGCTGGCGGGAAAGCAGTGATGAGTCGGGAGGTTTGAGTCAGGAGTCAATAGTCAATAGTCAGGAGTTAAAAGAAGTTTTAAAATAAATTAATCAAAATGAAATTTCAATTTACCAGTTTGGTTGTAGCTGCTATAACGCTTGCAGCTTGTAGCGGAAACGGAAATGGACACGATGCTTCAGGAACTTTTGAAGCCGATGAAGTGATCGTTTCTTCTTCTGCCAATGGAAAAATCCTTTCTTTCAACGTGGAGGAAGGCTCACTGCTGACGAAAGATAGCGTTGTTGGTATTGTGGATCCGACTAACCTGTCATTGCAGAAACAACAGGTAGAAGCAACGATCCAATCCTTGGGCGAACAAACTGTGAATGTGGAGCCGCAGGTAAAATTGCTGGAACAACAGCTTGCAGTGCAGCAATCACAATTGGATAATCTCCTTCATGAAAAAACAAGGCTGGAAAATTTGATAAAGCAAGATGCTGCCACCGGCAAACAATTAGATGATATGAATTCGCAGATCGATGTTTTAAAAAAACAAATGAGTGTTACCCAACAGCAGATCAATGTTCAGAAAAATAATGTTTCCACTCAAAACCGGGGCATATTAAGCCAGGGAAAACCGTTGGAAAAACAGGCGGCGCAACTTGAAGACTTGTTGATGAAAACCAATATCCGCAATCCTATCACCGGGACAGTGTTGGCAAAATATGCCGAAGCAGGTGAGATCACTTCAATGGGAAAAGCAATGTACAAGATCGCTGATCTTTCTTATCTGAATCTCAGGGCTTATATCACAGGAACACAACTACCGAAAGTGAAACTCGGGCAACAGGTAAAAGTTTTTATTGATGACGGGAAAAAGAATTACAAACAATATGATGGTACCATTACCTGGATATCGGATAAAGCAGAATTCACACCCAAGACGATTCAAACTAAAGAAGAGAGAGCGAATCTTGTGTATGCGATCAAGGTAAAAGTAAAGAATGATGGTTATCTGAAGATCGGGATGTATGGAGAAGTGGGGTTTTAGTCAGGAGAATTGAGTCAGGAGTCGGGAGACTGGAGCCCGGAGTGAATAGTAAATAAATAAAAATGCTGTTAGCCAACAGCTAATAGCTAAAGCTGAATCATGAGCGCTGTTTTTGCAGAAAATATTATCAAAACGTACGGAAAGAAAAAAGAAGTAAAAGCATTGAACGATGTTTCGTTCGATGTACAAAAGGGAGAGATCTTTGGTTTGATCGGTCCTGATGGCGCAGGGAAAACTTCTTTGTTTCGTATTCTCACAACATTGTTATTGGCCGATAGTGGAAAAGCAACTGTGGAAGGTTTAGATGTGGTGAAAGATTACAAAGCCATTCGTCAAACGGTTGGCTATATGCCCGGAAGATTTTCTTTGTACCAGGATCTGACTGTAGAAGAGAATCTGAATTTTTTTGCGACAGTTTTTAATACTACAATCCGGCAGAATTATGATCTCATCAAGGATATTTACGGGCAGATCGAACCGTTCAAGAAAAGGAAAGCCGGGAAATTATCCGGTGGCATGAAACAAAAACTGGCTTTGAGTTGTGCTCTCATTCATCGACCTACGGTTTTGTTTTTGGATGAACCTACTACCGGTGTGGATGCTGTTTCCCGGAAAGAATTTTGGGAAATGCTGAAGAATCTGAAAATGCAGGGAATCACCATCCTTGTTTCTACTCCTTATATGGATGAAGCGGAACTCTGTGACAGGATCGGACTGATACAAAATGGAACAATACTTTCTATTAATAGGCCGCAGGGAATAGTGAAAGAATTTCGAAAACCGCTCTTTGCTGTTCGTTCATCTCATATGTTGTCATTACTAAATGCTTTGAAAGAATTTGATGAAGTAGAAGATGCGTATCCTTTCGGGCAATATCATCATGTGGTGATGAAGCAAGATGGCAGTGAAGAAAGGCTTCATTCTTTTTTAAATCAAAAGCTGAATGAAAATTATGAATTGAATGTCGCAACACCGGACATTGAAGATTGTTTTATTGATCTGATGAAAGAAAGCTGATAAATTTTATGAATGATACAATAATTACAACAAACAAACTGACGAAGAAATTCGGTGATTTCACGGCAGTGGATCATATCAGTTTTGAAGTGCATAAAGGAGAAATTTTTGGTTTTCTCGGGGCAAATGGCGCCGGTAAGACCACGGCGATGCGAATGTTATGCGGATTATTGATGCCTACTTCCGGTGAAGCTACAGTGGCAGGATATGATGTGTATCGACAAAATGAAAAGATAAAACGCAACATCGGTTACATGAGTCAGAAATTTTCATTGTATGAAGATCTGACAGTAAAAGAGAATATGAGATTCTATGGAGGAATTTATGGAAAGAGTGATGCATTCATAAAACAAAAAACAGAGGTAATTCTCGATCAATTACATCTCAAAGCGGAAGCAGATGTTTTGGTGAAATCATTGCCGTTGGGATGGAAACAGAAACTGGCTTTTTCAGTAGCGATCTTTCATGAGCCTGGTGTTGTTTTCCTTGATGAACCAACTGGTGGCGTGGATCCTGTGACTAGAAGAGAGTTCTGGAACATGATTTACCAGGCGGCTGATTCCGGTATTACTGTTTTTGTGACCACACACTATATGGATGAGGCAGAATATTGCAGCCGGGTCAGCATTATGGTGGATGGACGGATCGAGGCATTGGATACACCTGAGCAATTGAAGAAAACTTATGAAGCATATTCTATGGATGAAGTGTTTTTGAAATTGGCGAGGAAAGCAGTGAGGAGTGAATAGGCCATTGGCTTTTAGCTATTAGCTGTTAGCAAAAACCTGGATCATGAAAAATTATAAAGAACTTATTATTTGGAAAAAAGGAATAGAAATTGTCAAAAGCGTTTATCAGGTGGTAAAACAATTCCCTCCTGAAGAAAAATATGGTGTAGTTTCTCAAATCACTCGGGCTGCAATATCCATTCCTGCAAATATTGCAGAAGGAAGTAGCAGAAACAGTGATAAAGATTATGCCAGGTTTCTGCAGCTTGCACTCGGCTCTGCTTTTGAAGTGCAGACTTACCTTGTTGTTGCCAAAGAAATGAAGATGGCAAACACAAGCGATATTGAGCAAATTGAAATACAGTTAGAAGAGGAAATCAAAATGATTCACAAGTTCATAAAAACGCTAACAGCCAACAGCTAATAGCTAGCAACTAAACAATGAAGCAATTCATAGCATTTGTAAAAAAAGAGTTCCATCATATCTGGCGGGACAAGCGTACGATGTTTATTCTGTTGTTCATGCCCATTGTGCAGATCATCATTTTCGGATTTGCATTAACGAATGAAGTAAAGAATTCAAAGATCGCAGTCTTGGATCAATCAAAAGACGTAGCAACTACTTCTTTGATCACTGAACTGAATGCCAGCCGTTATTTTGAAATTGAAAAGAATTTATACTCATACAAACAAATCGATGAAGAATTCAAAAAGGGAAAAATAAAACTGGCGGTTGTTTTTCCGCAGCATTTCAATGATGATCTTCAGCATTTCAACAAGGCACAGGTTCAGCTGATCGCTGATGCATCCGATCCGAATGTAGCGAATACGTTGACGAATTACGCAACTGCGATAGTCATGGATTACCAGGATCGCATCACTAACAATCGCAAACTTCCTTATACCATCAACACCGAAGTGCGGATGTTGTACAACCCGGAATTGAAAGGCGCTTACAATTTTGTTCCGGGAGTGATGGCAATGGTGTTGTTACTCGTTTGTACGATGATGACTGCAATTACTATCGTTAGGGAAAAAGAAATGGGAACAATGGAAGTACTGTTAGTGTCACCAATGCGTCCGCAGATGGTGGTCTTGTCTAAAGCGGTTCCTTATCTCGTTTTATCTGTGGTGAATATCACGAGCATATTATTATTAAGCGTATTTGTGCTGGACATGCCGATCAATGGCAGCCTGGTATTGCTGATGGGTGAAAGTATTTTGTTCACGATAGTGTCCTTGTCATTAGGATTGTTGATCTCATCGGCTGCTGATTCGCAACAAACAGCCATGTTTATTTCACTTGTTGCATTATTTCTGCCAACAGTGATGTTGAGTGGCTTCATGTTCCCGATTGAAAATATGCCTTTGCCATTGCAGATCGTTTCTAATATTGTTCCGGCTAAATGGTATTATAATATTGTAAAAGCTGTGATGATAAAAGGGGTTGGATTGAATGCGATCTGGAAAGAAACAGTGATACTAACAGGAATGATGTTGTTTTTCCTGGCAGTGGCTATTAAAAGATTTAAAATACGACTGGCATGAGAACCTTACGTTTTTTATTACAAAAGGAATTCAAACAAATTTTCAGGGATCCTTCTATTATCCGGATCATCCTGATCATGCCGGTTGTTCAGTTATTGATACTTCCATGGGCAGCGGATTACGAGATCAAAAAAATAAAACTGGCAGTGGTGGACCTTGATCATTCGGAATATTCCAGGAAGATGATCAACAAGATCACTTCTTCAGATTATTTCATTTTGACGGATCTCAGTAGTTCATACTTGTCAGCGTTAGGTGATGTAGAAAAAGACAAAGCCGATCTGATCCTTCAAATACCGGCAAATTTTGAAAAAGATCTTGTGAAAGAAAATGAAGCTAAACTTTTTATTGCTATCAATGCGATCAATGGAGTGAAAGCAAATCTTGGAGGAGCCTATTTGCAAAATATCATTCAAAATTATAACCGGGAAGTGCGGTTGCAATGGATTCAGTTTCCACGCTTCAATCCGGACATGCAGATAGAAGTGACTTCATCTGACTGGTATAACCCGTTGATGAATTATAAATATTTCATGGTACCGGGAATCCTGGTTTTGTTATTGACAATGGTAGGAACCAATCTTACAGCTGTGAATATTGTTCGTGAGAAAGAGATCGGAACGATTGAACAGATCAATGTAACTCCGATACATAAATATCATTTCATTCTTGGCAAACTGATCCCGTTTTGGATTTTAGGATTAGTTGTATTGACGATCGGCTTTGGTATTTCAGCATTTGTGTATGGTATCATTCCGTCTGGAAGTTTTATAACCATTTATGTTTTTGCGGCTGTGTATCTGCTGGCAGTATTAGGATTGGGATTATTATTGTCAACTTTTTCTTCGAGTCAGCAACAATCCTTTTTATTGTCATTTTTTATCATGATGATATTCGTTTTGATGAGCGGGTTATATACTTCTATCGACAGCATGCCGGGATGGGCAAAAGTGATCACAAAATTTAATCCCGTTTCTTATTTTATTGAAGTGATGCGAATGGTGGTGCTGAAAGGAAGTTCGTTGGCTGATATCAAATATCATTTACTTACTATAGCAGGATTTGCTGTCGTATTGAACAGTTGGGCAGTGATCAGTTACAGGAAACGTTCATGACTTTTTTGACATTTATCAAACTTTCCTGGTACAGCACACATTTAAAATAATTTAATTCATCCATCTTATTCACATCGGGGATAAATAGCGAACGGACAGAAAATGTATTTTCTGAATCAATAATAACTTTACGGGACTTATTTCTTCTTACATACAATCCAAAATAAATCTCATGAAATTTTATTTACATCGGATTAGTTTTCTTTTTTCATTATTCGCTGCTTCTTTTATTACCCAGGCGCAAACCACCAATACTTACACATCATCTACCACTTGGATTGTTCCGGCTGGAGTTTCTACCATTACAATTAAAGTGTATGGTGGAGCTGGTGGAATAGGAGGACAGGATTGTGGTGCGGGTTGCTCAAATGCACCTGCTGGTCCGGTTGGTTATGTAGTAGCTGATTATAATGTTACTACTGGCGATATTATTGGTATTTACCCGGGAGGCAATGGCGTTAATGGAAGTAACAACGTAACAGGAACCGGAGGGGGAAATGGAGGTGTTGCATCTTACAGTACAAGTTATAATGGAGGCAATGGCGGAAACGCAGGTACTTCTGGATCTTCGGGTGGCGGTGGTGGCGGTGGAGCTGCTTCAATAGTAACGATTAATTCAATAATAAAAATTGTTGCTGGCGGCGGCGGCGGCGGCGGTGGAATGGCGAACCAGGTTGGTTCAGGACAGCCGGGTAGTGCTACTATTTCTG
>DASZPW010000244.1:0-9601 GCA_035550155.1 Chitinophagaceae bacterium
TTCCCGTTGGCGAAGCAATCTGTTCTACCCAACATAGATTGCTTCGTCTCCCGACTCTGTCGGGATCTTCGCAATGACGAATCGTATTCGTATCGGCGAACGTAGCGTATAAACGGGGTTTCTGCATTGGCAGGAAACAAAGAAAGACTCTGACACTAACATTAATACTGCATAAGAAAATATTATTGTACACAATATTTTTTTCATTGCGCTGTTAATTAATACGTCAACTTATCCTTATGCACTGGCTGTAGCTGTAAGGTGACAGCTTTTTTTATAAACCTTGAAAATTCAAACGAATGAATCCAACGTCTAAAGGATCATCCTATCCTAAGCAACTGCCTTCAACAAACAACAATCCCTCTTCTCCCGGTGTACCAATAGAATTTGATAAATGGGTGGATAAATATGAACTCATGAAAGAGTTTAACCTCAGTGAGCGGACGCTTTATACACTCCGAAAAAATAATGAATTGCCTTTTGCCAAACTGGGCAGAATGATCCTATACAACCGCACTAAACTGGAACAACGGTTACGAAAATTATCAGGGTTGATGATGCTGGCGCTGCATATTTTTATCGGTGTGGCAACGGATACCGGGATGCAGATAGAACTATAAAATAATTTCCACGTTGTGCAGTCCGCAAAAACCAGGTAATGTTCAGCGAAGTGGTGAGCAGGATAGCGGCATAATTGATGCGCTGTTTTTATGATTGAAATATTTTTTTTGTTCGATCAGAACTTTGGGGTTTCGTAACGAAGGGCCGCCGTAATGGCGGCCTTTTTTCTTCTTCATTTTATTCTTTTGCTTTGGGATATGTAGGCTCTTTGAAATTTGCATTCTCTAAAATATACATCATCGCTCCAGGCAATATAATAATGCTGCGAAATAAAATGTTGTGAAGTGCAATAGTTCCACCCCCATTTGGAACTTGCTTTTATTATTTACATCCGGCCCCCGCCTGCGGGGGATATGCAAATTCTTTATGTTCGATCAGCGTAAATAATCTACCAATGATGAAATGCAACTGCACGAACTAAAGGACTGCTGCTTTTCCCCCGCTGGCGGGGGAAGCACTTCGAATTAAATGAACTCATAAATCAGGGGTGGAAAAAAAATTCAATTCCTAAGACGTATCCCATTGCTTCAAGCGATAAAATAATGCTGCGAAATAAAATTTTGTGCTGAGCGATGCATTAATCCTATTCTTCGCACTTAATTTATTAACCTCTTTTAACCTCCTGTAACCTCCCGTGATCTTTTACTAAAATACCTTGCAGGCGAAATTTTTTTATTCATTTATAAAATTCTATACACATGATCACTGTATCAAAAACCATTGGTAAAACAGACATGAGGCCTCGTTGTATCATGCCAATGCTCATACCGGTATTGGCATTATTTTCTTATTCCGGTATAAAGGCTCAAAACGATCCCCGATCAAATCCCGGCCCTGTTCCCATTCAAAAAATTATGATCACTAAAAAAACGCCAACCGGCCACCCTTCTGATTCCCTCATTGATGTAAAGATCACTTACTACAAACCCGATAGCAGCATTGCAGGCGTTGACATGGTATCTACTTACACTACTGCTGAAAAGAACAACGATCCGGCGATAACCGGCAAAGAAAATAAAGCTGTAATTTATAATGAGGCAACACAGCAGCAAAGGGAAGCAAGTGAGGACGAGGTCAAAAAGATCTTAGAGCAGGTGATACAAAATCCGCCGGTGAATTTTATTTATTTTATTGACGATAAAGAAAGCAGTCCGGAAAGCGTAAAAAAATTAAACCCTGCCAGGGTTAAGACAATTAATTTTTTAAAAAATGAAGATGCCGTTAAAAAATATGGAGAGAAAGCAAGAAGCGGTGTGATTACGCTTACTACAAAATAGTTTTATTTTCCGTTTGCGGCGTGCCGGACATAGATGGATGTTTCTTTGCTCTTCTCGCAATGACGATGCTCTTCCCGATTTCCACGTACTCTTCAACGTCATTGCGAGACAACATGAAGATCGCTGCATTGTGTTTTATTATTTTCCGTTGGCGAAGCAATCTTACTACCCAGCAAGTTCCCTGGCGGAGAAGTTGCTGCGAAATTTTTAATAGAAATGACAGGACATGATCCAGGGCAATGACTTCGGGGAGAACAGATCATGATCTTTTAAAACTAATCGGTATAACCACTCTCCCGCAAAATGTTCTCAAAATCTGTTCGCTCCAGGATATCCCTGATGGCTTGTTTTTTATCGGTTTGTTTGGCGTAATATGATTCGCATATTTTAAAGCCAATGTAATATCCAAGATCGGATGGTATGCCTTTATCTTCCATCCCGGCGTTGTACATCCAGTAGGAAAGATCATCGCCGTTTCGTTCTTTTAAAAACCGATCGAATAATTCTTTCTGATGCGCATTGCCATAAGCATGCTGCCGGGGCAATATGATCTTGTTCAAAAGAAGATAAGTAATAAAATCTGCAGCACCTTCGGTAAAACATTTTTCCAATACCGAGTTGCCGGAACCATTCTTTTGCTGAACATGGATCATTTCATGAACAACCACGCCTGCCAGCCGGCCGGTATCGGATAAAACCGATCGCTCCCATGCATTAAGTTCTGAAGTATCCCTGCCGGGATAGTTCGAAAAAAATTCCAATCCCACCAACTGCCCCGCACCGCCATCAGGCGTTCCGGCTGCATTCAGATTGCCAATTAAAAAATAAATGGGAGGAAATATGGCGTCAGTATACAGGTCCTCCAGTTTCACTGCAGCATCTTTTATCTGTTTATTGAAAGACGGGAGTTGTTTAGCAACCGGTTCCAGGCCTTCGTAAAATCTTTTATGTTTTTTGATAACATTCAAAACGTAATCGGAACGGCTGGACATACGTACATTGAAAAATGTTTTTAACCCATTGCTGCCACTGGCTATATAATCTTTCCACAAAATCGCATCCGCATTTTTCTGAAAGAATTTCGGATAAAGGCGGATGAAGTTGTACACATCACTGGTAATAATTTTAAGTTGCTCCGGCTTACTGATGTTGCTGATGTTTCGTTCAATATCCTTTTGCAAAGCTGGCCATGCAATCGTATTGGTAAATCCTTTCAGGTTAGAATTAGTAACGATCATTGTTGAATCAAACAAGCCTTGCGTGATGGCCTGCTTGATATGTTTAATAGTTAAAGAAGTATCCCCATTCTGCCATTCCGCCCCGGCGACCCGGATATTTGAAAGCGCCGTATTGAGATAACCGCCCAATGCATATTCTTTGTATTGCCCGTAGGAAAGTTTTTGTGCCTGCACGGATGAAACATCGAGCAAGGATACCAGGAAGCAACATAAAAAAGCTCTCTTCATAACATACATTTTTGCTAAAATAGACAGTTCCTGAAGAAAAGCTGTGATGCAACGAATGAATTGCGTTGAAGGGAGGATGAACTGGCCAGGGGTTTCATGAAGCTATTTCTGATCCTGCTTCCCGGCAACATTTTTCCCCGGTCCTATGTGTTGGCTGAGGAGGTTGCGAAATACTGTTTGCTCTACATGCTCAGATCTCATTCCTGTCATTCAAATTACTATCGGTATAAAATCCAAGATCTTTATCCTTTAATAATTTCGTCCAGAAAATCACCTGGCCGGTGTGGTAAGAGTAATGCTCGGTGACATGCAGAATAATAGCAATGCCGCTATACAAATATCCCTGCACTTTTCTTTTTGTCAGGAGCTCTTTCGGGGTCATTTTATTAATGATCTTTTTCGCCTCTTCTACAATAGAAAAAAGTTTTTCTGCAAGTTCTGATTTTGTATAGCCATCAGTGGCAGCAAATTCACTATCCCGTTGCCGGGTATCTTCCGCATATCCCAGCGATGAGATGATCCACTGACGGATATTGCCGGACAAATGCAGGATGAGGTTGCCCACACTATTTGAATTTTTATTGGGTCGTCTCCATATATCGGCTTCATCAAGTTCGCTGAGGCAAGTTTTCAGTCTTGCGGTGTTTTCATCAATGAAAGTCGTCGCAGTATTGATGAATTCCGGTAATAGTTCCTCTTTCATTTTTTTAGTTTGCTGCAAGGTAGATATTTCCTTTTCCATGCCGGCACTATCCCCAAACGTTAATAACTCTTCGACGTCATTGCGAGACAACATAGAGATCGTTGCATTGTGTTTGATTATTTCCCGTTGGCGAAGCAATCTGCGCTATTCAAAATAGTTTGACTGCAACCTGAAACTACGGCTACTGTTTGCTGATGTAACAACGATGATGCGGCTGTAGCTGTTATTGAACCAATCGTGCCAGTTATTCATTCATGTACAAAATCCTCAGCATTACTGCAGCATTGAACCGGCATTCAGCGCCGGCAGCAACAATGTTCGTGGCAGCGATCATTGTTACAGTCAGCTACAAAAACAAATGTGATGATTGAATGATACAACGCATTTTTCATTTCATGCCACTGAAAGAACGGGTATGAACCATTGCATAGTCCAATAATGCGAAAGAGGCTGTGCGTTGATTTTATTCCGGCAGTTGCCTGCATTGTTTGGAATGAAACAAGATGTTTTTCATTCACGGATCCTGTCAATAACCTCACCGAGCAGGTCAACAACCGCCTGAGGAATGACACCGATCTGTTCAATTTCTTCACCTGCCCTCCAGTGTGTTCCTTCTTTGATGAGAGTGAGCCGTTGCGTTCCTTTCCCCGACTGAAGCAGCACGTCATAAGTGCCGGTAAGCTGCCCTTCCCAGGAAATTGTTTCTGCAAGTGCGGCTTTGTAGAAAATATTATTGTGTGTGAAAGTGGTTGTAAGCACCAGGTGATCGGTAGCATCTGGCCTGCCAGCAACAAGTTGGAAGTCCATATGAATTTCGTTTTAGACTATTAAGTTAGAAAAAAAGCAATTGCAATAATTCAGGGTTGTATGAACGGTCTTTTTTATTGCTTTCTGGTATTACAACCGTTCGATCATATCAACAAACAGTTCTGTCCGCCTGCGAAAACCGATGGATTCATACAATTGGATGGCGGTAACATTACTGGTCAATACATGAAGAAAAGGAATCAAAGAATTATCCAGTATTATTTTCATGACATGCAGCATCAGGGCTTTTGCATATCCGTTTCCACGGAAATCGGGATGGGTACATACAGCGCTTACTTCCATATAAGGAAGAGGATTCATACGCTGGCCGGTCATTGCAGCCAGTCTTCCATCAATAAAAATCCCGAAGTAGTTTCCGAATTCTATTGTCCGTTCTAAAAAGGGTCCGGGTTTTGTCAGTGCGGTTAGTTCCAGCATGAGCGGAATATGTTCGTCCGTCAATGGCACAATGAGGTTGCTGTTCTTTGTTATAAATGTATTGACCGGTTGTTCATATACCATTTGAGTTACATCCATTGGCTGCAGCAATTTCCATTTACGATCGTCATGATTCATTTTTTGTAATGATGCAACAGCCACTTTGGAACCTGCAGAAATAAATTGATACAGTTTTTGAAGATTTGACTCACTTGCTTCCTTCATTGCTGCAAATGGAGCAATGGGAGGCAGGTAGCGACCCACATCGCCATCAACCACAGCAATATTCCTGTTGCCGGTAGTGATGGCATTCCAAATCATATTATCAAGGATATGAGACATGCCGATTTGTAATTAAACCGGATGCAACTTACTTAAAACTTGTTGGTACGTTATGATGCAGATTAAGCATATTCAGCTATATCAGTAGCAACATCATGTAAAAATCTGACCTGCTGTAACGAAACATCCGCCTCATATCATTTTCCTACCTCCTTTCATCACATTCAGCTTTATCACTACGAACTTATTCGTTAGACTTACTATCCAATTACGGAAAAGTATAGCTAATAAAACAAAACTATGAGAAGGTTTTTACCCGCCATTCTATGCCTGCTGCCAATCGTAGCGCTGGCACAATCCAACATGAAATTGACAGGTACTGTGTCCGACAGCAGTAAGCCATTGGCGCTTGTTACCATTCGAATCTTCCAGGCAAACAAACCCGAGCCGTTGCAAACCGCTATTTCGAAAGACAATGGAAGCTTTGAACTCAGCAAGCCTGCTCCAGGCAACTACACACTTTCATTTACGCATACAGGTTTTGCAGAAAAACAGATGCCGATCACTGTCACCGCTTCCGCAGGTAACATGCAAATAGATCCTGTGAAATTATCCCGGCAGGCGCAGACATTAGGAGAAGTGGTGGTGAAAACACAACGACCACTTATAGAACAGGCCGATGATAAAATAGTTTTTAATGTAGAAGATGATCCTGCCAGCAAAACAGAAACAGCGATCGACATCCTGCGCCGCACTCCCTTTGTAACGGTAGATGGTGATGATAATGTAAAATTGAATGGACAAACCAATTTTAAAGTATTGCTTAATGGCAGGGAGACATCTATGTTTGCCAATAATGTAAAAGATGCGTTGAGAGGATTTCCCGGCGCCATCATTTCTAAAATAGAAGTAATCAGCAATCCATCTGCAAAATATGATGGTGAAGGAATTGGCGGACTCATCAATATCATCACTAAGAAAAAAGTAGTGGGCTATAATGGTTCCGTCTCTGCATTTCACCGCACCAGCGATAAACTCAGCAATTATTCAGTCAATGGAAATGCCAAGGTTGGTAAGTTTGGTTTGAGTGTTTTTCTCAGTACAGGTTATTCTGATCCCACGCTACAACATAACATCAGCACCACTATTCCAACTACACCTACTGTTTATACAAAAAGAACATTAGATGGCAACCAGTTTACCAATTCAGGATGGAGTTTCGGTAATGCAGAGTTGAATTATGAGATCGACTCACTAAATACAGTTACCTTATATACGAATATCAATAGCTGGTCAAACAAAACCGTTTCGGATCAAACAATAACAACTGATTTTTCTTCGTATCCTTCCACGGTAAGCGACTACGACCTGAACAATAAAAGCAATAATCCCGGTGTAAATGTAGGAAGTGACTACATCCGGCATTATGCAAAAAATAAAGACAGGGAATTCAGCATCAGGTTCCTCGGTGAATTTGGCAAGACCGAATCAAAACTGAACAGTTTGCAGGATGGCAGTGGTGAAGACCGTTACCTGATCAACAACAGCAATGCCATTAACGATCAGTACACACTGCAGGTTGATAATATTTTACCGCTGACAAAAACAAGCAAACTGGAAAGCGGAGTGAAAGCGATCGTACGCAGGGCAAGTTCCAATTTTGAAAGCCTGGTGAAATATGATCCCGGCGCTGAATATAAATTGAATCCTTATAACACCGATTTTTTTAAATATACCCAGGATGTATTCAGCGCATACAGCACGTATAATTTCAAGTTGAAAAAATGGGGAGTCCGTCTTGGCGCCCGGTTAGAATATACCAATGTGGATGGCAATTTTGTTTCTTCCAATACTAATGTGAAAAATCATTACACTACTTTATTGCCGAATCTTCAATTCACCAATCGCCTGAATAAAACAACTACCCTGGTGCTCAGCTATACCAAACGATTGCAGCGTCCATACATCTACGACCTGAATCCTTTTGTATATAACAATGATTCGCTGAACATCACGTATGGCAATCCGGATCTTGGCCCGCAAACCATTCATGTTATTACTACGCAATTGCGGGTAGGGAAAGGAAACACATTTGCCGGCATCAGCTGGGAAAGCAGTTACAGTAATAATAAGATACTGCAGTATTCGTCTTTCGACGCATCCTCAGGTGTTACCAGGACAACAAGCCTGAACATCGGCAGAGAATTTCAATCGAATGTTAATCTGAATCTTAATGCACGGTTCGGACAAAAGTGGAGCCTGTTTGCCAATGGCTCGGTGCGATTCAGCAATGTAAAAAACAATTCCAATACTTCACAAACCAACAGTGGTTTTGGTTCCAGTTTCATGATGAATACGACCTATAAGTTCAACTCCAAATTTTCCGTGAGTAATTTTCTTGGTTTCTGGAAAGATCCGCAAACCATTCAAATTACTTATCCTCTAACCATCTGGTATAATATTGCTTTCAACTACAAAATATTAAAAGACAAAATGAGTCTTTCTCTCCGTGGCGTGAACTGGTTTGAGAAAACGCATGATTTCAAAACCATCACGAAGGATCAGAATTTTTATAACAGTAATATCACCACACAGATCAGGCGTGCCGCTGCGATGGTAGTGACCTGGAATTTTGGGAAGCTTAAAGAAAATGTATCAAAGAAAAAAGGAGTGAATAACGATGACCTGTTGACAAAGCCGGCAGCGCCATCCATAGGAAATTGATGGTTACATGGTCAGGTTAAGATCTTGTCAATCGCTTCATTGACCTCATTCATGGAAAAAGGTTTTTCAATGAACAGATCGGCGCCGTTTGCCATAGCCACATCACGGGCCGAACCAAAGCCTGAGATCATGATGATCTTAATGGCCGGGTATTTTTTCCTGATATAGCTGATGAAATCAACTCCATAACCATCCGGTAATTTATTATCAAGAATGATCAGTGCCGGTTTATTTTTTTGAAGATATTCATCCGCAGACAACAACGTATTTACATAATCCATTTCCAGGCCTCTGCCTGAAAGAACGAGGTTAAGGGCCAACGACAACTCACCTTCGTCTTCAACTATAAGGAGTTTTTTTGTGTTTTGATCTCCCGATTTTTTTGATTTACTCATACAAGTACATTTTCTCCGGAAAATAAATCATAGAAAAAAAAGATCGTTCTGTACCTTCTTATTGCAAATAGCTTGCCTTTTTCTTATCACAATCGCATTAAATGACTTGATAGTTATCAAAATATCACTTATCACTCAGGTACAGGATCAACCCGGTAGCCATCTTTTTAAGTTGTTTCATCCAATTTAATTGAGATTTCAAATTGGCCTTAAACACCAGTAGCGTATTAAAAAAGTTATCAATGGCTTCTTTGCCGGTTTGAAGCAAATGAATATCATTCATTTCCGGTAAAACGAAGCTCCTGGGTTCCCCCATATAAATTGCATTGAATGAGTGAAAGTCTATCATTGATTTAATAGCATCAATGGATTTCTGTTGAAGACCCTCCAAAGCATCCTGGTGTATTAGTTGTCTGCGTACCATCCCATCATATATAATGATGCTATCAGCTACGGCTTTATTTGTTATCAAACGTAACCCACCTGCATTTTTTAATTGCTGAATGGTTCTGTCTGTATAGACAAAATCAGGAAAGCCGGCCAGGTTTTTTAAAATGTTTGTAAGGCATGCTGTTGATGTGACCGAATGAGTAATGCTGTCATAGCAACTTTTCATATTATTTGTCATCGAATCCTGAATTGTTAAAAAGGAAATAAGGCCTCTGAACTGTGCTGTATCTTTTTTAAGATCTTCCGTGAATGAGTGAATGTATTCTTCTCCCCGTTTATTTTCTACTATCCGTTCCCTGATATTTTCTGCAATGAAACCCAGGAAGACAGCAAGGAATAGCATAAAGAATTCAAGGAGATAAGATCTCCAGTTTTTTTGATGCTCTTCGTGGTGAGGATGCTTATGGACTTCCATATTTATAATTCAATAATTTAATT
>DASZPW010000245.1:0-1644 GCA_035550155.1 Chitinophagaceae bacterium
CTGAATTGTGCATCAGGAACATCTGGATCGGGCAAGCCCGGCGCTACTACCATTTGAGAACTCATTGCTTGTGTAACATAGCTCGACGGTAAAATTTCTTTGCCATTGAATTTACCTCCATTGATCCAGGTGATCACCCAATTCGCCATTTCATTCACATTGCTATTGATTGCTCCCGCTGGCCCCATGGCATCAATATCATAGTAATCCAGTTTTTTAATGATGCTGTCTTTGATAACAGAATAACCTAATGAAGCATCATCCGACTTCTCCATCGTATGAATAGAAAAATTGGAAGTATTCATTCCTAACGGCGTAAAAATTTTTTCTTTTACATTTTCTTCCCAGCTTTTACCTGTAAGTTTTTCGGTGATCATTCCCTGCAACAGGAACATGAAATTATTGTACTGGAAAATTTGTCTTACCGGCGCTGTTGGTTCCATGTATTTGATTCGTTCTAACAAGCTATCTCTCGACGAAGTTTTGAATAAATACCAGGAATAATCATGACGGGGAAGTCCAGTCCGGTGACACATCATATCACGGATCGTGATCTCGTCATCCATTTCTTTACTGTAAAAATGAAGTTGCGGCAAATATTCTCTTGGAGATTTATCAAAATCCACTTTACCATCTTTGTTTAACAACCCCAAAAGAGAAGCGGTGAAAGCTTTCGTGCAGGAACCGATTGCGAAAAGTGTGTTGGATGTAACCGGCAATTTTTTCTCATTGTCACGATAACCAAAGCCTTTTGCATAAATGATCTTGTCTTTATTGACAACGGCCACAGCAAAGCCAACAGCTTTTTGATCTTTTAATACACGTTGAAATGCAGTGTCTATTCCTGCGAAGGGATCAGTTGTTTTTACTTGTTTCTTTTTTTGTGCAAATAAAATGACTGGATTTACCAGCAGCAGAATAATAATAAGTCGTCTCATATGCTTATAATTTGAGTAGAAAAATTTATTTTAATGCCTGGTCCAGGTCATTGAGAATATCCTGGATGTTTTCAATACCAACATTCATCCTTATTAATCCGTCAGTGATACCATATTTTTCTTTTTCTTCTTTTGGTACGCTATAATGTGTCATAGATGCAGGATGGGAGAGTAGTGTATCGCAGGTCCCTAATGAAACAGTGCGGACACACATCTGCAGTTTGTTCATAAAATCAATTCCGCCCTGCAAGCCTTTTTTCAATTCAAAACTGAGCATCGCTCCCGGGTGCCGCATTTGTTTCATAGCGGTTTTATGATCGGGATGAGAAACCAGCCCTGTATAATTCACTTTCGAAACAGCCGGTTGTTTTTCTAAAAAGTGAGCTACTTCCATGGCGTTTTGACAATGACGTTCCATTCTCAGCTCTAATGTTTTCATGCCATTGATCAGCAAGAAAGCATCAAATGGATTGGCATTTCCACCCAATGTTTTAGCAAGCGTATAAACTTTTGTTTTCATGAATTCAACGTTGCTCCCAAGCATAATGCCGCCAATAGAAGTTCCATGGCCATTCAAAAATTTGGTGGTGGAATGAACCACGAAGTCGACACCGAACCGAAAAGGTTGTTGCAGGTAAGGTGTGGCAAAAGTATTATCGCAGGCAGTGATTAAATTATATTGCTTTGCCAGTTTCGTTAAAGCCTC
>DASZPW010000246.1:0-2377 GCA_035550155.1 Chitinophagaceae bacterium
ATGTGCTCTATGTACATCAACGGACGTCCGCATGGCCCTTGGGAAGGCACTACCACTTGTCAATTGCACATGAGAGCGTTTAAAGATGGTGACACAATTGTTGTTGAACCATGGAGAGCTAAAGCATTTCCGGTGATCAAAGACCTGATGGTAGACCGCAGTGCATTTGATCGGATCATACAAGCCGGTGGTTATATTTCTGTCAATACCGGCAACGCAGTTGATGGTAATGCGATACCGATTGAAAAAGAAAAAGCCGATAAATCATTTGCTGCAGCTGCATGTATTGGCTGCGGCGCTTGTGTAGCGGCTTGTAAAAATTCTTCAGCGATGTTATTTGTTTCTGCCAAAGTTTCGCATTTGGCATTATTACCGCAAGGTGATCCGGAACGAGAGATTAGAGTGCTGAATATGGTAGCGCAAATGGATAAGGAAGGATTCGGCTCCTGCACCAACACCGGCGCCTGCGAAGCTGTTTGTCCCAAAGAAATTCCTATCACCAATATTGCACGGTTGAATGCCGAATTTACATTGGCAGCATTATCATCAGACAAATAATAAATTTCTACAAGCATTTTTTGAAAAACCGCTTCAGGCGATTGAGCGGTATTTATTTCATTTCAATAAGTAGGTTTACGGCGTTGATGGGTACAAAACGATCCTTTTTCCCGGAATTAACAGGATGGGAAAACTTTTAAACAATAAAAGGCCGGATTTTGCGATTTTGAGTTAAACTCACTGCTATTGAGTCGTTTGAGACGAATATCGCTGGTCCTTTGTGTGGTGCTGGTATCCCTGTGGAGCAGTGCCCAGCTTCCTGTTTTGAATTCAGCATCTAATCTGCATCAAAAAAAATTTAAGGTCGCTGCCGATAGCTTGAAGATTGATTCGCTGAGCATCATTCCAAACACATTGACCATAGCTTCCGTTCCTGCAGCTGATTATCGGTTGGATTTTGTAAAAGCAATATTGCATTGGATAAAAAAACCTACATCAGATAGCATTCTCATCACGTACCGGACATTTCCGTATCAGTTGAATTTTGTTGCGCAACGATTGCCGCTCGATAGCGTATTAAAACAATTGTATGTAATACCTTATCAATTCAATAATG
Organism: Chitinophagaceae bacterium; assembly: GCA_035550155.1. Taxonomy (GTDB): domain Bacteria; phylum Bacteroidota; class Bacteroidia; order Chitinophagales; family Chitinophagaceae; genus UTBCD1. The sequence goes on from DASZPW010000246.1 coordinate 1,115, forward strand.
GTTTAACCGAAGAACAAAAAGGGATCTTCAATTTCGGAACGCTGAAAGCAGAAGGAAGTTTCGGACGGCAGATCGCATTTGGCAATAGCCAGGACGCTGTATTGAATTCTTCGTTGAATCTTCAGTTGAGCGGTATGTTAGGCGATAGCATAGAGATACAGGCTGCGATCACTGATAATAATATTCCGATACAGCCCGATGGAACGACGCAGCAGTTAAATGAATTTGACCAGGTATATCTTCAATTCAAAAAGAAAAACTGGCAACTGGATCTTGGTGATATTGATATCCGGCAGAATCAAAGTTATTTTTTGAATTTTTATAAAAGATTACAGGGCATTTCATTTCAAACTACCAATCGACTCTCAAAAAATATTGTTTCTAAAACATTGGCGAGTGGTTCCATTGCCAAAGGAAAATTCACAAGAAATGTGATACAGGGTTTGGAAGGAAACCAGGGTCCTTATCGGTTGACCGGAGCTAATAATGAGATATTTTTTATCGTACTGGCAAATACCGAACGGGTTTTCCTGGATGGCCAATTACTGCAACGGGGAGAAGACCAGGATTATGTGATCAATTATAATACCGCCGAAGTTACGTTCACTCCAAAACACATGATCACCAAAGACAGCCGTATCCAGATAGAATTTGAATATGCGGACCGGAATTATCTGAATGCAAACCTGTATTTCTCGCAGGAAATGGATCTTGGGAAAAAATTAAAACTGAATATCGGAGTATTCAGTAACAACGACGCAAAGAATTCACAGATCAACCAGGTGCTGGATTCAAAACAAAAACAGTTTTTGTCAAATCTTGGTGACAGTATCCAGAATGCCTATTATCCTGCCGCCACATTGGATACTTTTGCCGCTGGCAAAATTTTATATCAGAAAATTTATGTGAACACGGGCAGCGGGATTGATTCGTTTTATCAATATTCCACTGATCCGGCATTAGCCAAATTCAACCTTTCCTTTGCAGAAGTCGGGCAGGGTAATGGTAACTATGTTCCCGATCTTAATGGCGCTAATGGAAAAGTGTATCAGTATGTAGCTCCTGTCAATGGCGTAAAACAGGGAAATTTTGAACCGGTAATTATTTTGGTTACGCCCAAAAAACAACAGATCATCAATCTCGGTGTTGATTACGCTATTGATAAAAACACTTCGTTGAAGACAGAATTAGCGATGAGTAATTATGATCCGAATACATTTTCTGCAATCAGCAAAGGCGATAATAAAGGTTATGCAGCCAAAT